>DATMML010000015.1 GCA_035570235.1 Vicinamibacteria bacterium
CCGCAGTCTCACGCCAACTCAAGACTCTCTCTCAAGGAAGCTCCGTCCCCCCCGGCCGTCCTGGCCGGAGGACAGTCAGGGCAGAGGGCCGTCCGCCTAGGCCCCGCTCCTGCAGCGGCATAGCGTCGCCCAAGAGTGGCACCATTTCTGCTTAGTGCAGGAGTGAGCGGCCGGTATCGTGCTTCCGCCGCGAAAGGAGGCGTCCGTGCAACGAGCCATGGCGGTCCTCACCTTGGCCCTTGTGGCGGCCGTGCCGGCGTCCGCGCGTGCAGGCGGTCTGGACCTGCGGCTGGGCGCGTTTTTTCCGAGCGGCAACAGCAACCTCTTCGACGACGATAATCAACTCTACCTTCACAATGGTCATCCCGTCACCAAGAGCGACTTCAACGGCATCTACGGCGGCTTGGAGTACAACGCCCGTCTCGCCCGCAATGTGGAGATCGGGTTCAGCGTCGACGGCTACGGCCGCTCGCTGGACACGTCCTACCGTGATTTTGTGTCGCCGAGCGGAGATGAGATCCGGCAGACCCTGCGACTGAACATCGTGCCGGTGGGGGTCTCGATTCGGATTGTGCCCACCAACCGCCGCGCCGCCCTGGCGCCCTACATTGCGGTGGGGGCGGACCTCGTCTTTTGGAACTACGAAGAATTTGGTGACTTCGTGGACTTCTCGGCCCCCGCTCCTCAGCCCATCGTCCCGGACCATTTCAAATCGAGCGGCGTCAGCCCGGGGGCGCACGTGGCGGTGGGCCTGCGGATCGCGCTAAGCCGCGACTTCAGCCTGGTGGGGGAAGGTCGGTACCTGTGGGCCAAAGCGGACATGGGGGGCGACTTCGCGGCCACCCAACCTGGCCTCGGGAACCGCATCGACCTAGGGGGCGCGAGCGCCACCCTGGGGATCCACCTCCGCTTCTAGCCCTTCGGCGACCAGACGCCCGCCTTGGCCCGGGACCGTCCCGGGCGAGGCGGGGCCGCCCTCCCGGGACTCGTCGCGACCTTCGCGGCTCGCGGGCACACTGCCGACCGTCTCTTTTCTAAGATCGCCGGCTCCAAAACGGGCGGTCGGGCGGGCCTGGGCCCGGAGGCCGGCGCGACGCTTTTGCCCTTCTGCCGCGCGAGCCGGTTAAACTATTAGGACCGTGTACGGATTCGTCCTGTGGGTGCAGGAGGTGCTGGTCCCGCTGCTCGGGACGGCGGGGTTGTTCGTGGCCGCTTTTCTGGACTCCTCGTTCCTGAGCCTGCCCGAAATCAACGATCTGCTGGTGGTGACCGCGGCTTCCGCTCGGCCGGAGACGGCCTGGTTCGCTGTAACCATGGCCACCTTGGGCTCCTTGACGGGGTGCTCCTTGCTCTGGTGGTTGGGGCGCCGGGGAGGCGAGGCACTCCTCGTGCGGCGCTTCGGGCCCGAGCGGACGGAGCGGACGCGGGCCGCGTTCCGGCGCTTTGGGGTGCTCTCCCTGGCCGTGCCCGCGCTCTTGCCCCCGCCCATTCCCTTCAAGATCTTCGTGCTGTCCGCGGGCGTGTTCGCCTTTCCCTACCGCCGCTTCTTGCTCACCCTCCTCGTGGCCCGGGGGCTTCGCTACACGTTTTGGGGCCTCATGGGCATCGTCTACGAGGATGAGGCCTTGAACCTGCTGCACACGATCGATCAATGGACGGCGGAGCACACCCCGATCCTGCTCGCGGTGGTGGCGGCGATCGCTCTGCTCGCCCTCGCGCGCTACCTCCGCCGTAGAACCCGCCCGGACGCCGGCATTGGTGGGGTCCGGTGAGTCTGGTATCATGGCCATCATGAAACCAGCCCGCTTCACCGCTCTCTGCATGGGGCTCTTGGCCGCATCCACGCTGGCCGGGGGTTTCTTGGGTGACCGGGTGCTCGCGGGGGGCGGCCGCCTCTCCGATCACCTGCGTCTGTACACCGCCATGCTGGGAGCGGTGGAAGACGAGTACGCGGAGGAGGTCAAGAGCGATCGCTTGGTTTCGGCTTCCATCCGGGAGCTGCTCCGGACCCTCGACCCCCACTCGAATTTCTTCGAAGCCAAGGAATACACGAACCTTCAAGAGCGGCAGAAGGGCTCCTACTACGGCCTCGGGATCACCGTGCAGGCCATCGATGGGAACATCACCGTGGTGGCCCCCTTCGAGGGCACGCCCGCCTTCCGGCTGGGCATCCGGGCCGGGGACGTGATCAGCCGTATCGAGGGACAAGACGCCCGAGGCATGACCATCGACGACGCCGTGAAGCGGCTGCGCGGCCCGAAGGGGACGCCCATCCACATCACCATCTTGCGCCAGGGCTACGAGGCCCCCCTCGAGTTCACAGTGATCCGCGACGCCATCCCCCTCCATTCCGTGCCCTATTACTTCATGGCCAACAAGACGGTGGGTTACGTGCGGCTCACCGATTTCAACGAGACCACCGCCTGCCGCCCCGGGGAGGGGACGGACTGCGAGCGGGAGCTGGAGAGAGCCCTGAAGAGTATGCAGCGGAGCGGGGCCACGTCGTTCCTGCTGGACATCCGGGACAATCCGGGAGGGCTGCTCGACCAGGCCTTCGCCGTCTCCAACCTCTTCTTGAAGAAGGGCCAGCTCGTGGTCTTCACTCGCGGGCGGGCGAAGCGGGACGAGTCGAACTACGTCACGGAGGCGGAAAGCCCCTTCGTGGGCGTCCCCCTCGTGGTCCTGACCTCCCGGCACAGCGCGAGCGCGGCCGAGATCGTGGCGGGGGCCATACAGGATCACGACCGGGGCCTGATTGTGGGGGAGACCACCTTCGGGAAGGGTCTCGTCCAGACCATCATGCCCCTGAGGAACGTGCGCGGCTACGCCCTCGCGCTGACCACCGCCCGCTACTACACGCCCTCCGGCCGGTCCATCCAGCGGGACTACGGCTCCACCGCCCTCGAGGAGTACTACTCCCCGCGTGACCGCAAGCCCTGCGACCAGGGGACGGGGGAGGCCAAGCTGACCGACGCCGGGCGCAAGGTCTACGGGGGCGACGGCATCACCCCCGATTACTGCGTGGAGCCGGAGACGCCTTCCAAGTTCGTCGCCGGCCTCATCACCCGCCAGGCCATCCTGAACTTCTCCCGCGCCTACGAGGCGGCGGAGGGGACGGGGGTCGCCCAGATCGCGGGCACGGGCTCGCGTTCCCAGGCCCAGTCGTCGAAGGTCCGGTTGATCGGGCGTGACTTCAAGGTGGACGACCGCGTGTTCGCCGAATTCCGGGCCTCCTTGAGCGCCCAGAAGCTGCGCTATACGGAGGAGGAGTTGACGGCGAACAAAGAGGCCCTGTCCCGATTGATCCTGGAGGAGGTGCTGCGCCAGGTCTTCGGGGAGGGGGAGGCGCGCAAGCGCACCCTGGCCTTCGACCCCCAGGTCAAGAAGGCCCTGGAGCTCGCCCCCCGCGCCGAGCGGCTCCTCTCGGACCCCCAGCGCTACGTGGCCGAGCGAGAGGCGGAGAGGCGGCTGGCCTCTCTGGCGAGATAACTCTCGGCGAGGCCGGCGGTTTGAGCCGGCCTCACAGGCGTGCTATCCTCCCGTCCCCGCGGAGGGCCAATCATGTTCACGCGCATCGGCCGTTTCTTTAAGGCCATCTTCAACGCCATCCTGGGCGAGGCGGAGGCCCAAGTTCCCCTCTCCATGCTGGAGCAGTCCGTGCGGGAGATGCTCGACAACCTCCGCTCCCTGCGGGAGGCCACCGCGACCACCATCGCCTTCGAGACCAAGGCCAAGCGGGACCTGGACGCCCAGAACGCCCGGGTCCGGAACTTGGACAAGCAGGCGGAGGAAGGGCTCCGCCAGGGGAACGAGAAGCTGGCCCGGCGCGCCCTGCAGCTCCAGGTCGAGGCCAAGGGCACCCGCGAGCGAGCGGATCAGACGTACAAGGCGTCCAAGCTGCGGGCGGACAACGCGCGCGCCAAGCTGACGGTGGAAGAGGAGCGGGTGCAGGGCAAGATCCGCCAGCTCGGCGAACTCAAAGCCATCCACCAAATGAACGAGGCCCAGCGGCGCATGCAGGCCATCACCGACGAGTACAACATCGACGGAGCGGTCAACGTGTTCGACAAGACCGCGGGCTCGATCCAGGAGCAGGCGGACAAGCTCTCCGCCATGGACACGATTGCGGTTTCGGAGGGCGAGGACCTGGACCGGCAGCTGGCGGCCATCAGCCAGAAGACCGAGGTGGACGCCGCCTTGGAAGCCCTGAAGAGCCGCCTGGCCGAGGCTCCGACCCCGAGCGCCGCTCCCGCCAAAGAGCGCCAGAAGATCTCCTCCGCCTTCGACGAGAAGTAGCCCCCCCGGGCGGCGTTCGCGAAAGTGCTAGAATGGGAGGTTGCCGCGCCCGGGGAGAGCCCGGGAGGCGGCGGCGCTCCATGCCCGCATCCATCGTCGCCCGCGGCGTCCGCGTCCACAACCTCAAGGGCATCGATGTCTCCATTCCCACCCGCAAGCTGGTGGTGGTCACGGGCGTCTCCGGTTCCGGCAAGAGCAGCCTGGCCTTCGACACCCTCTACGCCGAGGGGCAGCGCCGCTACGTGGAGAGCCTGTCCGCCTATGCCCGCCAGTTCCTGGAGAGGATGGAGAAGCCCGCGCTGGACGGCGTGGACGGGGTCTGCCCGGCCATCGCCATCCGGCAGCGTTCGCCCGCCCGCAACCCCCGCTCCACGGTGGCCACCGCCACCGAAGTTCATGATCATCTGCGGGTCCTGTTCGCCCGTATCGGCCACACGTTTTGCGACTCCTGCGGGAGCGAGGTCGTGCGGGACACCGCGGAGTCCGTGGCGGAGCGGCTCCTCGGACTCGCCCCCGGGACCCGGCTGCTTCTGGGCTTCCCCGTCTGGGCGGGGGGCACGCCGCCGGCCGACGTCTTCGAGCGCCTCCGCAAGCGTGGGTTCTCGCGGGTGCTCCGGGGTGAAGAGATCGCGTCCATCGAGGAGGGGGAGGCGGGGGGAGCCGTCCCGGACCCCCTGGTCGTGCTGGTCGACCGGCTGGAGGCAGGGGGGGCGGCGCGCTCCCGCCTGACCGACTCCGTCGAGACCGCGCTTGCCGAGGGCGGGGGCCAGGCCCAGGTGCAAGTGGTGGGCGGTCCTCTCCTCCGGTTCTCGGAGAGCTTCTCGTGCGCCCGCTGCGCCCGGTCCTTTCCCGAGCCCCAGCCCAGCCTCTTCTCCTTCAACAACCCGGTGGGGGCATGCCCCACCTGCCACGGTTTCGGGAACCTGATCCAAGTGGATCTCGACCTCGTGATTCCGGACAAGGAGAAGAGCCTGGCCGGGGGCGCGGTGGAGCCCTGGAACAAACCCCACTATCGGAGCCTGCTCGCCGACCTCAAGCGTTTCGCGCGGCGGCGGGGGATCTCGATCGAGACGCCTTGGTCGCGTCTCGACGAAGCCCACCGGCGGCTGGTCCTGGAGGGGGACGAGGAGTTCCCCGGGATCCTGGGCTTCTTCCGCTGGCTGGAGGCCAAGAAGTACAAGGTCCAGGTTCGGGTCTTCCTAAGCCGGTACCGGGGCTACCAGGAATGCCCGACCTGCCACGGCAGCCGCCTGCGGAAGGAGGCCCTGTGCGTCAAGATCGGGGGCCGCAGCCTGGATGAGGTATCGGCGTTTTCCGTCCGGGAAGCGCGCGCTTTCCTGGGGAGCTTGGACCTGGAGAAGGGGGAACGTCGGGTCGCTTCCAAGGTGCTCTCGGAGATCAATCGCCGCCTGGGCTTCCTGGGGGACGTGGGCCTCGACTATCTGACTCTGAACCGGCCGTCGGGCACGCTCGCGGGTGGAGAGGCCCAGAGGATCGCCCTCGCCACCGCCCTGGGCACGGGGCTGGTGGGAACGCTCTACGTCCTCGACGAGCCCTCGGTTGGTCTGCACCCGCGGGACACCGATCGGCTGATCCGGATCCTGGGCGCGCTGCGGGACCAGGGCAATACCGTGCTCGTGGTGGAGCACGACCCCGCGATCATGAGAGCCGCGGACTACATCATCGACCTCGGTCCAGGGGCCGGCGAACAGGGGGGACGGGTGGTGTTCCAGGGCAGCTTCCCGCAGCTGCTGGAGGACGGCCGCAGCCTCACCGGAAAGTATCTGCGGGGCGAGCTGCGGATCGGGGTCCCGCCCCGCCGCCGGCGGGGCAACGGCCTCAGCCTCGCCGTGCGGGGGGCCCGCACCCACAACCTCAAGAGCATCGACGTGCGGATACCGCTGGGGGCGTTCACCTGCGTGACCGGGGTCTCGGGCTCCGGCAAGTCCACCCTCGTCCATGACGTCCTCTGCGGGGCCATCTTGCGGCGTCGCCTGGGGGGCGAGCGCCCGCCGGGAGGGGAGACCGTCGAGGGCATCGAGTTCGTGGACGAAGTCGAGCTCGTCGACCAGTCGCCCATCGGCCGCAGCCCCCGCTCGAACCCCGTCACCTACCTCAAGGCCTTCGATGGGATCCGCGAGCTTTTCGCGGGCACCGCCGACGCCCGCCGGCTCGGCCTCACCGCCAGCCACTTCTCGTTCAACGTGCCGGGGGGCCGGTGCGAGGCCTGCGGGGGCGACGGCCAGGTGCGGGTGGACATGCAGTTCCTGGCGGATATCTACCTGGTCTGTGAAGCCTGCGGCGGCCGCCGCTACCGGGCCCCCGTTCTAGAGGTGCGTTACCGGGGCCGGACCATCGATCAGGTCCTGGACATGACCGTGCACGAAGCTCTCCACTTCTTCGCCGGCCAGCCGCGGGTGGTGCGCCGGCTCAAGGTGTTCGAGCAGATCGGCCTCGGTTACCTCCACCTCGGGCAGCCCGCGAACACCCTCTCCGGGGGAGAAGCCCAGCGGGTGAAGCTGGCCGCCCACCTTCTGCGACGGCCAGGTTCGAGGGTCCTGTACGTGCTCGACGAGCCCACCACCGGCCTGCACATGGGCGATGTGAGCGAGCTGCTGAGCTGCCTGCAGCGGCTGCTCGAGGGGGGAGCCACCCTGCTCGTGATCGAGCACAACCTGGACGTGATCAAGCAGGCGGACTGGGTGATCGACCTGGGGCCGGAGGGAGGGGTGGAGGGTGGCCAAGTGATCTTCCAGGGAACCCCGGAGGGCCTGGCCGCCCATGGTCGGGGGATCACCTCCTCTTACCTCCGCGCCGCCTTGAACGGCTCGCACGCGCGGGGGGAGGCAGCGAGCTGATCCCCGGGGGGCCGAAAGGCTTGTTGATCGGGGGATTCGATTTGATATCATCCCCGCGCATGACGGGCGCGACGAGGGGCAACCGGGGGAGGATGCAATGCGAATGACCCGCGCGCTGGCACCGGCCGTGCTGGCGATCGTGCTTTTTGTCCCCGACCCCGCGGGGGCGGTCGCCCGTCCTTCCTTCACCGATCTTATCGCCAACCTCAAGAGCCCGGTCGCCAAGACGCGCGAGGAGGCGGCGGTGGCCCTGGGCAAGAGCCGCCGGCGCGAGGCGGTAGCCCCGCTCTCCGCCCTCATCCGTGACCCCGAGCCCCGGGTGCGGCTGGAGGTGGTGCGGGCCCTGCGCGAGCTGCGTGATCTCTCCGCCGTGCCCGCGCTGGCGGCGGCGATCGCGGACGGCGACCTGAAGGTTCGGGAAGAGGTGATCGGGACCCTGGTCGAGCTCTACGCCGACCGCGACCGCAGCGGGCCCGTGGATCGCTTCCTGCAGCTGTTCTCCGACGAATACGACCGTTCCTCCCTCCCGCCCTTCACCACCGTGGACCCGAGCGTGGTCCGGGCCCTGGCCACGGCCCTCCGGGAGCAGGACAAGGGCATCCGGGAGGATGCGGCTTACGCGATCGGCATCGTCGACGGCCGCGGCGCGGTCCGCGACCTGGTGGCCGCGCTCCAGGACGCGGAGGCGCGGGTGAGGGCGGCCGCCGCCACCGCCATTGGCAAAGTGGGAACGGTGGAGGACGGCAAGGCTTTGATCCCGCTCCTGGGGGATGAGTCCACGGAGGTCCGCAACCGAGTGCTGCAAGCCCTGGGGGTCCTCAAGGTGAAGGAGGCGGGGCCCGCGCTGCGGGAGCTCTACGAGGCCAACCGGAGGAAGGACTTCGCGGTCAAAGTCCTGGCCTGCCTCAGTCGGATCGGCGACCCGAGCCAGGCCGATCTCTTCCGCCAGCTGCTGCAGGACCCCGACACGGACACGAGGCGGCTCGCTATCGAGGGCCTGGGGCGAATCTTGGATCCGTCGCTGCTGCCCGCCTTCAAGAAGGACTACCAGCGGGAGCGGAGCGACGAGCTGCGTCTGGCCTACAGCTTCGCCCTCACCTTGCTCGGGGACCACGCATTTGTCGACAGCCTCGTGCTCAGCCTGCCCTCGCGGACGCTCGGCACCCGGGCCCGGAACTACTTGCTCGAGATCGGTCCCAGCCTCCTCCCCGAGCTTTACCCCTACCTCAACGATCCCGAGGCGGAGATCCGGGCCAACCTCTGCGACATCATGGCCGAGCTCGGCAACCCGGAGGCCGTCCCCAAGATTGAGCCGCTCCTCAGCGATCCCAGCGCGAACGTGGCCGACCGGGCCAACCGAGCGGTGGAGCGCCTGCGCCGGAGCGCAGCCCCCCCCTCTGCCGCCCCTCCCGCCTCGCTCCGTTAAGCCGACCCGTCCGGGTGTGCTATGAGCCCTCGATTCCTGACCCTTCTCGTGATCCTTGCCGGCGTGGGGTGTCAGCGTCCGCCCGCGGGGGGCGGCGAAAGTGCCGGCCCTGCGGCCGCTGATCCCTGGAGGGAGGCCCGGGCCCTAATCGAGGCCGGGCAGCTCGACGCGGCCCTGGCCAAGATCCCCGGGGACTCCCGCGATCCGGAGGCGCTCGTCCTGCTCGGGAGGGTGTGGGCGCGGAAGGCGGCCACGGCACCCCTCCCCACACCTCCCCCGCCCCCCTCTCCCCTGGCGCGGGGGACGGCGCCCCCCGCCGCGCCCGAGTTCAAGCCCGAGGAGCTGCAGGCCCTCGAGTTCTATGAAAGGGCGGTGGGGGCGAGGCCCGACCATGCCGGCGCTCACCTGGGCCTGGCCGAACTCCTGGCGCCGCACGCGCATGCCCGGCTCGAGCGCGAGCGCGAGGCTGCGGCCCAGGCGGCCAGCCGGCGGGGCCGCAAGGGAAAGGCGCCCGAGCCCGCCGCGCCCGTGCCGGAGGGGCCGGACGCGAGCATCGAACGCGTGGTGCGCGAGTACCGCCTGGCCGCCCAGGGCGACCCTCGGGCCAAGGCCCCGGTGGAGGAGCTCATCACGTTTGCCGAAAACGCGGGGCGCTTGGAGGACGCCAACCTGGCCTTTCAGGAGCTGCTCCGGCGGGACAAGGAGAAGGCGGAGCCGTTTATTCGCTACGGGGACTTCCTCCTCCACCAAAAGAAGGACGGGATGGGGGCCATCGGCGAGTACGCCCAGGCTCTGATGTGGAAGCCGGACGACGACGCCACCCGGGCCAAAATCGCCGATATTTACTTGGCCATGGCCGCCGAGCATCTCGGCCAGCGCGAATATGCCTCCGCGGAGGCGCGCCTGAAGGACGCCCAGAGATACATCACGGATAAGAACTCGCCCCAGGGACTGAAGATCCAGGACGAGCTGTCACAGCTGATGCAGATCCGGGGGCGGCCGCCCGGCCGCTGAGGGGAGGGCGCCAGCCCCCGTTCCTCAGAAGGGGGTATGGCCCTGGCCGTTGTCGTCGATGTAGATGAGACCGCTCTCGCTGGGGGTCCCCGCGGAGTCGAAAGCGGTGATCACCTGGCCTCCCACGATCAGCCGAGAGGCGGCAACGCCTCCGCTCGCGGTCTCGACCAGATGGGGATCGTAGACCCGCACGAAGTAGGGCTCGTCGCGGGGAGGAAAGTTGGCGGGTACGCCCGTCACCGTCCCCGACCAGGTGAGGGTGCCGGGGGTGAGGGTGAGCAAGACCCCCGCCTGGATCCCGGGCGGCGGCTGGCGCATCCAGCTCCCGAAGAAGACTACGGGATTCTCGCAGAGGGCGACGTTGCTGGGGATTACGGCCACGCAGCCCGCGGGCTGGCGATACTCCAGCCGCACTGAAACCAGGCGGGGCACGGACACCGGGGAGGGCCCCTCCATGGTCTGCACCTGGAAGCAGGCGCTCGTGAGGCTGGCGGCCACCAGCAGCGCTCCCCGTCCCCCGCGCGCGATGACGGTCATCGTTCTCCCCGGGCCCGCGGGGGATTCGGCCGCCCCGCCGGGCTTCCCGCCATTTCGACCCGATGATACCATCTCCGCGTTCCCATGGCAGACCGCGCTCAGACCCTGGTCCTCGTCCTCGATGATGACGACGACGTGCGCCGCACGTGCCTGGACCTCTTGCAGGCGCGCGGTCATCAGGCGGTGGGAGCGGCGTCGGTGGGAGAGGGCCTGCGGCTGTTCGACGAGCGGCGCCCGCAGGCCGTGCTCCTGGACCTGAAGCTCCCGGATGGCGCGGGAATCGACGTGCTCCGAGAGATGGAGCGGCGGGCCCCGGGGACGCCGGTGGTGGTCATATCGGGGTATGGCAACGTCACGGAGGCGGTGGAGTCCATGCGCGTGGGGGCTGCCGACTTCATCGAGAAGCCGGTGGCCCGCGAGCGTCTGTTCCAGGTTCTGGACCGGGTCCTGGATTCGCCCAACCTGGGGCGGGAGGCGGATCTCGAGAAGCTGGCCGACGGTTCGCGCTATGGCACGGTGGGCCGATCCGATCCCATGCGGCGCATCTATCAACTCGTGGAGATGGCCGCCCCCACCAAGTGCCGGGTCCTGATCTCGGGGGAGCGGGGGACGGGGAAAGAGCTGATCGCACGCGCCATCCACGCCCTCTCCCCGCGGCGGGACAAGGCCTTCATCCAGATGAACTGTGCGGCCATCCCCGCGGAGCTCATCGAGAGCGAGATGTTCGGCCACGTTCGGGGGGCCTTCACGGGCGCCCTCGGCGACCGCAAGGGCAAGTTCGAGAGCGCGGCCCACGGCACCCTGTTCCTGGACGAGATCGGGGACATGAGCCTGATGACCCAGGTGAAGTTGCTCCGTGTCCTGCAAGAGGGGGAGGTCACCCCGGTGGGGAGCGCGGAGAGCCGGCCCGTCGATGTGCGCATCCTGGCTGCCACCAGCAAGAACCTGGTCGAAGAGATCGAGCGGGGAGCCTTCCGGGAGGACCTTTACGACCGCCTCAATGTCCTCAACATCGCCGTCCCCCCCCTGCGGGCGAGGCGGGAGGACATCCCCGAGCTGGCCCAGCACTTCCTGCGCCTGTCCAGCGTGGAAAACGACCTCAAGCCCAAGCGGCTCGCGCCGCGGGCAGTGGACTTCCTGACCCAGCTCCCCTGGCGGGGCAACGTGCGCGAGCTGCGCAACCTGATGGAGCGGCTGGTGGTGCTGGTGAGCAAGGAGGTCGTGACGCACCGCGATGTGATGGAGGCGCTCCAGATGACGGGGGCGGGGGCGCCCGCGGACGGCGGCCCCCTGCCCCTGCGCCAGGCGCGATCGCGCTTCGAGCGGCAGTACATCCTGGAGCGGCTCTCTGCGAACCGAGGGAACCTCGGGGAGACGGCCCGCGACCTCGGGATCGAGCGGACCAACCTCTATCGGAAGATGAAGCAACTCGGCCTCAGCAGCGATAAAGGGGCCCGCACCCACACGGGGGCTCGGAAGACAACGAGCTAGCGACGGTGGTGCCCCCCCGCACGGAACTAACCGGGATCCCCCCCCAGGGGCGAGCCTTCGCCCCACCGGGCCCAGGAGTTCCAGCAAGGCGCGGACATCGGCGGGGTCGGCGATTCCCATTGCCGAACCGATGTTGCAGGACCGATAGCGGCTAGTTGCAATCACGCAGCATTCTGGGGGCCCCTTTTTCGGCTACTCGCCCGCAAAGTGCTGATTTATTGGATAATTAGTCATTTGGCTGATCGTTGGCGCGCTTCCTGCTTTAGAGGGTGTGCGATTGGGATCGCTTCATCCAGCCCTTTGCCGGCTGGTAGCGTCGGGGCCATCCGAAGCGTTCGACGAGGTTTGGAGGGAGCCGCGTCGGGCGCATCGGGCGTGGGGGTCACGTCGACCCCGCGGGCATCCGATGACCTCCAGCCGGGCCAGGCGGGTGACAGCGATCCCTTTTTTCTTGCCCTTCCCGCCCCTTTGACCGCCTCCCGCCCTGCGGTGTAGATTCAGCGTTTCGCCCTTCGGCGGGAGATTCACGAGTGGCCGCAAAGAAAGCCTTCATCACCGGCATCACCGGCCAGGACGGCAGCTACCTGGCGGAGCTCCTCCTCGAGAAGGGGTACGAGGTCCACGGGCTGGTGCGTCGGAGCAGCTCGTTCAACACCTGGCGCATCGACCACGTGCGTGACCATCTGATCCTTCACTACGGGGACCTCGTGGACCAGAACAGCCTGATCCGCACCCTGGAGGGCGTTTCCCCGGACGAGGTCTACAACCTGGCCGCCCAGAGCCACGTCAAGGTTTCCTTCGAGATGCCGGAGTACACCGGCAACGTTACCGCGCTCGGGGTCTTGCGCCTCCTCGACGCCCTGCGCGAGCTGGGCTTCTCCGCCCGCGTGTACCAGGCGGGCAGCTCGGAAATGTACGGCCTCGTCCAGGAGACGCCCCAGACGGAGCGCACGCCCTTCCATCCCCGCTCGCCCTACGGGGTGTCCAAGGTCTTCGGCCATTGGACCGCGATCAACTACCGGGAAGGCTACGGCATGCACGTCTCCAACGGCATCCTCTTCAACCACGAGTCGCCCCGGCGGGGGGAGAACTTTGTGACCCGCAAGATCACCATGGGCCTGGCCGCGATCAAGAAGGGGAAGACCCGCGAGCTGCGGCTCGGGAACCTGGAGGCCCGCCGGGACTGGGGCTTTGCCAAGGACTACGCCGAGGCCATGTGGCTCATGCTCCAGCGCGATAAGCCGGACGACTACGTGGTGGCCACGGGGGAGAACCACTCCGTGCGGGAGTTCCTGGAGGAGGCCTTTTCCTACGCCGGCCTCGATTGGCGGGAGTACGTGAAGGTGGACCCCAAGTACTTTCGCCCCGCGGAGGTGGATCTGCTTCTCGGCGACCCCGCCAAGGCCCAAAAGGTCCTGGGCTGGAAGACCCGGGTCGGATTCCGGGAGCTCGTCCGCCTCATGGTAGACGCGGACATGGAGGGGCAGGGCCGCTAGGCGGCGGGGACGGGGCCGGCCTTGGTCTCGATGAGCGCGTCCAGCTCCTGCTTCAGGCGGCCCAGGATCTCGTCGTAGGTGAACATCCCCACCGTCTCCGTCTGGCGCTTCAGGTTGACGTGGGTGGGGCCGCACCAGAGACCGAGGTCCGCGTCGTCGGTCTCTCCGGGGCCGTTCACCCGGCAGCCCATGACGGCGATGGTGAGGGCGTGCCGCTCGGCGTAGACCGACATCTTCTTCACCGCCTCCGCCAGCTCCACGAATTTCTCGTTCTCCACCCTCGAGCAGGAGGGGCAGGAGATGATGTTGAGGCGGTCGTCGTCGAAGACAGGGACCGAGCGGTAGCGGCCGGCGGCGATGTCGGCCAGGATTTGCTGGCCGACCACCACCTCCTCGTACTTGCGGGGGTTGGGGAGGGTGAGGCTGACCCGCAGGGTGTCGCCGATCCCCCGGGAGAGGAGCTGCTCGAAGGCCACCCGGGTCTTTATGATCCCCTCGGGAGGGACACCGGCCTCGGTCACGCCCAGGTGGAGGGGGACGTCGGGGCGGAGGGCCGCGAAGCGGGTGTTGGCGTCGATCACCTTGCGGGGGTGTGAGTCCTTGAGGCTCACCACGTAGCGGTCAAAGCCCAGCTCGTCCAGCATCCGGCAATGGTCGAGGGCCGACTCCACGAGGGCGGCGACGTCGTCCTCGGGATGGCGGGCCTTGGTCTCCGGGTCCACGCTCCCGCAGTTGACGCCCACGCGAATCGCGCAATCGTGGTCGCGGGCGACCGCGGCCAGGAAGCGCACCTTCTCCCGGACCGGCTTCTCCTTCTCGTGATGGTAGAGATGGCCGGGGTTGTAGCGCACCTTGTCCACGTGGGGGGCCACCTGGGCGGCCAGGCGGTAGTTCTCCTGCAGATCCACGACCAGGTTGGCCGTGGTCTGCCGCCGGATCTCGGCCAGGGCTTCCACGTCCCGGGTGTTGTCGACGGCAATGCGGACGAGGGCCGCCCCCGCCTGGGCGATGGACTCTGCTTGGGCCACGGTGGCGTCGATGTCCTGGGTGCGGGTGGCGCACATGCTCTGCACCCCCACCGGGTGGCCTGCGCCCAGGGCCACCTTCCCGATGCGCACGGTGCGGGTCGGGTTCCGCTTCATACCTTCCCGCATCGTAACAGAGGCGCTCGGCTGCGCCAAGGCGCCCTCATTCCATCTGCTCCAGGGCCCGCACTCCCTGCCGCATGGGAAACCAGAAGGTGGCCAGGCTCGTGGCGAGGGCGGCCACGAGGCAGAGGGCCATCAGCACCCGGCGGCCCAGCGCGATCGGCTCCCCCCGGTATTGGTGCCAGAGATAGACGGATGCCGGCCAGGCGAGGAGACCGACCACGACCAGGATGAAGAGAACGGCGAGGACCATGAAGGCGATGCCCCCGTAGGAGCCCGCGACCTGGGTGAGGTTCTCGGCGGAGAAGCGCGGATACCGCGCCCCCATCCCCGCGGCCAGGCCCACGAGGGCGAAACTCATAAAGAAGATGGCCACCCCCCCCAGCACCCGCAGAACGGGGGTCACCCCCAGCAACTCGTTGGAGACGAGGGTCAAGGTCTCGGCCAGGAATAGGATGGGGACGAGGCCGGTCCAGAACTTCGACCACAGGAAGGCCGTCATGGTGACGGGGGAGGCCCGGACCAGCCAAAAGGCGGAGCCCTCGGCGGACACGGCAGGGAAGACGAAACGCACCGCGACCGCAGAGAGCACGAACGCGGCCATGCCCAGGTTCACAAAGGCGTAGGCGTTCTTGATCACGCCGCTCATGTAGGGGATCCGCTCCAGGTCCAGGACCCGGAAGTTGTAGACGTAGACCAGGGCCAAGGCCAGGAGGAGCAGGAGCTGCGACCACTGGGCGGTGTCCCGCAGGAAGACCTTGAGGTCCTTGAGGAGCAAGTGGCGGGAGACGGGCGTGAGGGGCAGGTAGGAGGCGAGGGTCTCCAGAAGCCGCAGGCGGGTGAAGCGCGCCTTGCGGGCCTCCTGCGCCTTGCTCCAGGCCGAGAAGTAGTGCCGGGTGAAGGCCAGGCGGGTCAGGATGGTGAAGGCGAGGGCGGTGGTCCACAGGGACCCCAGGTGCAAGACGTCGATCCCGCCCTGGAGGGCGGTGAAGAGGCTCTCCCCGGCCCAGAAGGAGGGCAGGAGGGGCGTGAGGGGGGACTGCAGGGTCGCGAAGAAGGCGGTCACGTCGGGGAGGGATTGGACGCTGAGCAGCCGCTCCGGGCGCAGAACCCGAAGGAGCAGGATCAGGCTGATGGCAAAGAGCACGCCCATCAGCATCAGGACATCCCGGGCCCGGCGGGCGGGGAAGATGCTGACCAAGAGCAGGGTCAACGCGCAGCCCGCGGCCACGGGGATGATCACGAAGGGCACGAGCGTCAAGCCGGCGGTCAGGTAGTAGCCAGCCCCCGCACAGCGGGCCAGGCCCACGGCCAAGAGCACGGGCAAGAGGAAGGTGACCACCATCCAGGAGGATTGGCCCAGGGTCTGGACGTAGCGGGAGTAGAAGAGACGGTGCCGGGGAACCGGGGCCGCCACCAAGAGGCGTAGGTCTTCGGAGAGGAAGAAGGTGGAGAGGGAGGTGACGAGGGCGCTGAAGGCGAGGAAGGAAAGGAAGGTCAAGAAGAGCCAGGACAGACCCAGGCGCACCAGGTAGTCCCCGAGTTCCTCGTAGTCCAGGAGCTGCAGGGTGAGGTAGAAGACGACCGCGAAGATGGCGACCCCAACCAGAAGGCCGATGCTCCCGAAGAGCGTGACCCGGGCCGCGTCCCCACGCTCCCGGCGGCGCATCCGGTTCCGCAAAGCCAGGAGGACGGGCCGCAGGAGGTAGGGGAAGGCCTCCGTCACAGCGCCTCGTCGATCTCCTGCAGGCCGCCGCCGCCGGTCAGCTTCAGGAAGACCGGGGTCAGATGCTCGGCCTCGCCTCCGGCCAGGATGCGCAGCTCGTCCACCGTCCCCCGGGCGATGATGCGGCCCCCCTGGATAATGCTGATGCGATCGCACATCTCCTGGGCCACCTCCAGGGTGTGGGTGCTCATCAATATGGCCACGCCCTTCCGGCTCATCACCCGGAACACATCCTTGATGAGCCGCGCTCCGCGGGGGTCAAGACCTACCATGGGCTCATCCACGAGGATGGCCCGCGGCCGATGAAGAAAGGCCGCGCATAGGACCAGCCGCTGCTTCATGCCGTGGGAAAAGCTCTCGATGAGCTCACCCTCCCAGGGGCCGAGTTCGAAGAGGTCCAGCATCTCCAGGAGGCGCCCCTGCACGGCCTGGGCTTCGAGGCCGTAGAGGCCCGCGTGGAAGCGAAGGAACTCGCCCGCGGTGAGCTTTTCGTAGAGGAAGGGCCGGTCGGGGATGAACCCGAGGGCGCTCTTGGCGGCCTCCGGTTCCCGGGACAGGTCGTGCCCGTCAATGACGATGCGCCCGCGGGTGGGCTTGAGCAACCCCGCGATGATACGGATGGTGGTGGTCTTGCCCGCCCCGTTCGGCCCCAGGAAGCCGTGGATCTCGCCTTTGGGCACCTCCAGACTGACGCCGTCCACGGCCGTGAACGCTCCGTATCTCTTGACCAGGTCTTGGACCAGGATCATTACCGCTCCCTACCGCCTGAGAAAGGACCAGCAGCCCCGTCCGCCGCCGTCCCGACGCGGGATCGGGATGTCGAGGGGCGGGCGGTCCATGTTTTGGCCAACCAGGACGGGGGTGGATCCGGGCCGTGTCTGGAGCTCGAGGATGCTGAGCCGTGCCCGGCCGACGATGCCGAGGATGGCGGCCTGACGGTCCAGCCCGCCGCGAGCCAGGCGGATATGGGTGGCATCGGCGGGGAACTGGTTCAGGGTGGGATCCACGGGCAGCCAGAGCCCGCGCCCGGGGGGCCCCTCCACGTAGACCTCGGGCCAGGCGTGGTAGTAGAAAGCGCCCCGCACGTACACGAGCCCAACCGCGATCCGGGAGGGGATACGGAGCGAGCGGGCCATGGCCACGTAGAGGACGGTGTGTTCGTTGCAGTCGCCGACGCGGGTGCGCAGGACCTCGAGGGCGTCGGGGAGGCTCACCGTCGGCTTCTTCTCCAGAATCGCGTGGACGTAGCGAACCAGTTTCTCGGCCCTCTCTCGGGGCCCGCGCGCCTCGGAAGTGGCCCCTTTGGCCTCGTTCACGATCGCAGGGGCATCGCTCTCCAGGAACGGCTCCGGAGCCAGGAAGCCCGCGGCTTCCGGGTCGGCGGGACCGGGGAGCAAGGTGCGGGCATCGACGATCTCGAAGACGTCGCCCGAGACCGACTGCCCGGCGCCTTGGAGCTCGGGGTCGGAGAAGCCCTCCCCCCCCGTGAGCCGCACCCGCAGGCGTTCCACCGCGGTAGGGTCATCGATCCGTCGGGAGGGGGGGGCCACCACCGGCACCGCGGCCGCCTCCAGCATGTCGGTCTGGATCTGACCGGGGACGGCCAGGGCGGTGGCCCGCTCCGGGGACTCCCGGACCACGATCATGCCGATCGGGCTCTCCTCGCGGACCACCTCCCCGAGGTCGGTCAGCCAGGAGGTGGACTTCACGCCAGCGAAGACCGTCTCCACGCGAAAGGCGGGCACGGGCCGGCCCGCCGACCCCACGATCTCGCGCGCCTTCACCTCCAGGACCATGCGCGCGTTGTGGAGCGTGGCCGGATCGAAGACCGAGACCTCGAACTTCTTGCCCGGGGCCAAGCCCTCCGCGGCCAACCGGCGGGGCAGGCTCATGGCCAGAGCCGGGGCCTCGGGAAGGATCCGGGTCTCGGACCGGGTGCCGGACGGCGTGCGCACGGTGAGGGTCAGGCGGAGGCCCTCCAGAACGCCCTCCACCACGGTGGGCCCGGTGCCGGGGTCGAGGGAGAAGGAAAACCTGCGCAGGGCGAAAGCGGAGTCGACCCGGGCCGTGCTCTGGATGCGGACCGCGGTCGGGGCCCCGAGCAGGTTCATTTGCAAGCGCGCGTCTTCCTGCAGGTCATAGCCCTCGGGGTTTGGGCTGACCTGGCTCACAGAGAATCCGATCTTCTCGTTGCGATAGTAGATGCCCCGCCATTGGGCGGTCGAGCCGTAGCGGGCCAGGTCGGCGGCGAGGGCCACGGCGGGCGTCAGGTAGGCCTGGCGAACCAGAAACCCCATCTGCGCGAGCCAGGCCAGAAGCACGAGCAAAGAGAGGCCGCGCCCCAGAAGGGGAGGGACGGGACGGAGGAACGTCACACCATGACCTGGAGCGCCCCGCCCGGCATGAGCCATTATACCGCCCGGGGCGGCGGGCCACGGCTCTGCGTCGGCCCTTGGGCGCGGTGCTAGACTCCCGGGGTGGACCCCTCCGCGGTCGAGATCGTGCTCGTGCGGCCCGCCCGTCCCGGCAACGTGGGGGCCGCCGGCCGGGCCATGAAGAACATGGGAATCCGCGTGCTCAAGCTGGTGGGTCCCCCCGTGGCGCTCCAGGGGCCGGAAGCGCGCCGGCTCGCGCACGGCGCCGAGGACGTGCTCGATGGCGCCACCGTTTGGGAAGACCTGGGCGCAGCCGTGGCCCCGAGCACGCTGGTCGTGGGTACGTCAGGCCGTCCCGCCCCCGGGGCTTGGACGCCCCGTCAGATGGCGCACGAAGCCACCGCCCTGGCCGGGGGGGGACGGGTCAGCCTGGTTTTCGGCCCCGAGGCCACCGGCCTGACGCGGGAAGAGCTGGCTCTCTGCCACCGGCGCGTACATATCCCGACCGACAGCGCCCAGCCTTCCTTGAATCTCGCCCAGGCCGTCCTCCTCGTGGCTTATGAGATCCGGCTCTCCTCGATCGGCCCCCGCGAGGAGGAGGCGGAGGCCCGCGCCTCCACGGGCGAGCAGGAGCAGGCCCTGGACGAACTGCGCCACGCCCTGCTCGGCATAGGCTATCTGAACCCGGACAACCCGGAGGCCATCCTGGCCGAGATCCGGGTCCTGCTCTCGCGGGCGGGACCGACGCCGCGCGAAGTGTCCCTCCTGCGTGGCCTCGCCCGCCAGATCGGCTGGGCGGCGCGGATTGCGCGCGGGCGGGCGGCGAGCAGATAATGTCGAACCGGTGGATCGCGGGAGGCGAGAGTGAGCGAGCTGCGGGTCCCTACCGTGGCCCTGAATGCCGAGGTGCTGTGCGGAGACGGTCGCACCTTCCTCGGCCGCATCTTCGTGCCTGCCTCCGCCCTAGGCCATGCCGGGGCCATGCGTCCTGAGGAGTGGATGAACGAGCCCTCCGACTTCTTCCCCTTCCTGCCCGACGACGCGGAAGGGCCGGTGATCCTCAACCGGCGGGAGATCCTCATCATCAGCGTCCCCGCATCTGCGGACGCGGACGAGGTCTTGGAAGAGGCCGCGAACCCCCGCCGGCGGGTGGCCATCGAGTGCGGAGGCCGCCGGTTGGAGGGCGTCATTGTGATCGACATGCCCCAGAACCAGAGCCGGGTCCTGGACTACCTGAACCGGGCGGGGGGGTTCCTGACCCTGCGCGCGGGCGAGCGGCACCACCTCATCCGGAAGGGGCGCATCACGCGCGTCCTGGAACTCCAGGGGGAATGAGGCCGTGTCCCTGGATCGGCTCATCCAGCAAGCGGCCAAGGCGGGGGGGCAGGAGCTGCGGCTCCTCCCCGGCCGCAGGATCGTGATCCTGACCCCGGCCGGGGAGCGCGAAGTGCAAGGCCCGCTCCAGACCCCGGCCAGCATCGAGGAGCTGCTCGCCCCCGTCCTCAGCGAGGACTCGAGGAAGAGCCTGGCCGCCGGCACTCGCGCGGAATGGCGGATGGAGGTGGCGGGGGTGGGAGAGGTACGAGCCCTAGCCGAGCTCCGGCCGGGCTCGACGCGGGCCGTGTTCAGCCTGGACAACGTTCGGGCCCCCGTCCCCGCCTCCGCCGCGCCCCGGGCCAAGCCCGCCGGCACCGCGGCCGAGATGGAGGAGCTGCTCACCCTGCTCTTCGACATGAAGGCCTCCGACCTGCACCTCTCCGTGGGCTCGCCCCCCCTGGTCCGCCACGATGGCGAGATTAAGCCGTTCCCCGGCCGGGCTGTACTGACCCCCGCCGACACCGAACGCCTGCTCTGGCCCATCGCTCCCGAGCGAAACCGGGACGAGTTCAAGCGGCGCAACGACACCGACTTTGCTTATGAAATCCCGGGGGTGGCCCGTTACCGCTGCAATTTCTTCCGGGATCGGAAGGGGATGGGGGGGGTCTTCCGCGTCATCCCCACCCAGATCATCACCGCCGAGGAGATGGGCCTCTCTAGGGAGATTCTCCAACTCTGTCACCTGCCCAAGGGCCTGGTCTTGGTCACCGGCCCCACGGGGTCGGGCAAGTCGACGACGCTGTGTGCGCTCATCGACTACATCAACCGCTCCCGCACCGACCACATCATCACCATCGAGGACCCCCTCGAGTTCGTCCACGAGAACAAGAAGTGCCTGATCAACCAGCGGCAGGTGGGAGACCACACCGCCTCCTTCAAGGACGCCCTGCGCGCGGCCTTGCGCGAGGATCCCGACATCGTGCTGGTGGGGGAGATGCGGGACCTGGAGACGGTGGCCATCGCCATCGAGACCGCGGAGACCGGTCACCTGGTCTTCGGCACCCTCCACACCTCGTCCGCCCCCTCCACCGTGGACCGGATCATCGACCAGTTCCCCGCCGATCGCCAGGGACAGATCCGGGTCATGCTCGCGGAGAGCCTGAAGGGTGTCATCAGCCAGATGCTGTGCAAGAAGATCGGGGGCGGCCGCGTGCCCGTGCTGGAGGTGCTGATCGGGATCCCTTCCGTCGCCAACCTCATCCGGGAGGCCAAGATCTTCCAGATCCCGTCCATCATGCAGACGGGAAAGAAGTACGGCATGTGCCTCATGAACGAGAGCTTTACCGACCTCGTGAAGAGGAAGATCGTGGATCCCCAGGAAGCCTACGCCAAGACGCTCGACAAGACGGGGTTGCTCTCCTCCTTCCGGAAGAACGGCATCGACACCTCCTGGGCGCCGGCCGAGCCAGCCACGGGCGCGGCTCCCCACGCATGATGGGCTCCGCGATGGCAGGAGGCGGCCCCCCATAAGCCCGCCCCGGGACGAGGTCAGCGCGGCCGCCGAGCGGGCCCTCCTCGTGGGGCTCACCGCAGGGCGAGGGACCCGGGTGCGGACCGAGTCGTCGGTGGAGGAGCTCGGCCTCCTCGCCCGCTCCGCGGGAGCGCGCGTGGTGGGCAGCCTGATCCAGGAGCGGAAGCGGCAGGACCCCGCCACCCTCATCGGTCGGGGCAAGGTGCAGGACGTGGTCCGCCTTTCCGAGGAGCGGGACGCGAACCTCCTTCTCTTCAACGACGAACTCACTCCCGCCCAGCAGCGGAACCTCGAGAAAGCGGTGGGGCGCAAGACCCTCGACCGCACGCAGCTCATTCTCGACATCTTCGCGCGGCGGGCGCGCACCCGGGAGGGCCGGCTCCAGGTGGAGCTGGCCCAGCTCGACTACCTGCTGCCCCGGCTCACGGGACGTGGCGTTCTGCTCTCCCGCCTGGGGGGCGGGATCGGAACGCGGGGGCCCGGAGAGACCAAGCTGGAGACCGACCGACGCCGGATCCGACAGCGGATCCAGGCCGTTCGGCGGGAGATCGAGAAGGTGGGGCGTGAGCGCAACACCCGCCGCGAGGCCCGGCAACGGGGGGCGGTGCCGGTAGTGGCCCTCGTCGGCTACACAAACGCGGGGAAATCCACCCTCTTCAACGCCCTCACCCGGGCACGGGCCCCCGTCTCGGATCAGCTCTTCCTGACCCTCGATCCCCTGGTGCGGCGGGTGCGGCTGGGGGCGGGCCGGGGGGTGCTGCTCGTGGACACCGTGGGGTTCATCCAGAAGCTTCCCCATACCCTCGTGCCCGCCTTCCGGGCGACCCTGGAGGAGGTGGTGGCGGCCGACCTCCTCCTCCACGTGGTGGACGGCTCCGCAGACGACGTGGAGGAGCGGGAGGGGGCGGTGGAGAAGGCGCTCCGGGAGATCGGAGCCGGCGAGCGTCCCTCCATCCTGGTCCTCAACAAGTGCGACCGCACGCTGCCCGCCCGATCCGCGGCCCTGAGGGGCGCCCGCCCGGGATCGCTCCTGGTCTCCGCGGAAACCGGCGAAGGCCTCCCCGAGCTCACCGCGGAGTTAGCCGCCCGCCTCGACCTGCTGCCCCGCAGCGTCCGCTTGCGTTTCCGGGCCGAGGACGCGCGCGGCATCGCCGGCGTCTACGCCTGCAGCCGCGTGCTCTCCCACGAGGTGATCGGGGAGGAGGTCCGGATCGACGCCGAGATTCCGGAGCGCCTCCTCCCTCGGTTCCGGGAGCACCTGATTTGAGGCCGGCCCGGGAAATCGCAGCCACCCTCCTGGCCGCAGCCGCTCTCTCCTGCGCGCGCCCCACCCCCCCCCGCGTGCCGGAGGGCGAGGACTACGTGTTTCCGGGCGCGCGCCCGGGAGAGCTGGGGCTGGAGGAGAGCCGCCGGATCGAGAAGGCCTGGCGGAGCCTGACCTCGGGGGACGCGGCCGCAGCCACGGAGAGCTTCCGCCGGCTGCTCGCGCAGCGGCCGGGCCTCGTCCCCGCGGAAACGGGACTCGGCTACGCGCGGCTGCGGGCCGGCCGCTTCGGGGAGGCCGGTACCGTCTTTGACTCCGTCCTCGCCCGCGCGCCGGACTATCTGCCCGCACTCCTGGGGGCGGGGTCGGCCGCGTCGCGGCGGGGCGAGGCCCTGGCCGCCCTCGGCTTCTACCGCCGAGCGCAGGTGGTGGCCCCCCAGGATTCCGTGGCCCGGCGGAGGCTGGCCGAGGTGAAGCTGCAGGTCACGGAGCGGCGGGTGGCGGAGGCCCACGCGGCGCTCCAGGCCGGGGACGGGGAACGGGCCGTCGAGATGTACCGCCTGGCCTTAGAGGTCGCTCCCGAAGTGGGAGGCCTGCGTCTGGAATTGGCCAACCTGCTTGTCTCCCGGGGCGAGGCCGCCGCCGCCGCCGCCGTGCTGGAGGCGGATCCGGAGGCGGATCGCCAGGTGCTCATCCGTCTGGGCGAGGTTCTGATCGGCCTCGGCGAATACCCCCGGGCCCTCGAGGCTTACCGGCGCCTCCTGGCCCGGGACCCCCGGGACCCGGAAGCGCTCCGGCGTTCCCGGGAGGCCCGCGAGGCCCTGGAGCTCCTCCAGATGCCGGAGGAGTACCGGCTCATCGCGGCCGCCCCTCGCATCACCCGGGCCGACCTCGCCGCCCTGGTGTCCGTGAGAGTGACCGCGCTTGCCCGGATCACGAATCGCGAGCCGAAAGTGGCGGTCGACATCTCGGGCTCCTGGGCCCGCGAGCACATTGTCACCGTCCTCGCTCTCGACATCATGGACGTCTACCCCAACCACACCTTCCAGCCGGGGGCCTTCGTGCGGCGGGGCGACCTCGCCCGCGCCCTAGGCCGCACCCTCGACCTCCTCCGCTACCCCCGCTCCCCGTCCCCGGCCCTGACCGACATGCCGCCCACCAACCTGTTCCACGACGACGCGGTGAGGGCGGTGGGAGCGGGGCTCCTCGAGCTGAGCCCGACCGGGGCTTTCGAGCCGTGGCGCCCGGTCTCCGGCCGCGAGGCCCTGGACGTACTCGAAGCCCTGGTCCGCCTGGTCGGGCCCTGACCTCTCGGGAACGGCGCTCCCTTTGGCCCCCGGGTAACACCCGCCCGGGAATGCTGATACCATCCGCCTCGGAGGCACCCTATGGACGAGCGTGAGCTCCTGCGCACCGTCCCGCTCTTCTCGGAACTGAGCGACACCGACATCGCCAGCCTCGGGCGCCTGGCCACGAGGCGAAAGTTCCCCAAGGACACGGTTGTCTTCTTCGAGAACGAGGAGGGCGACTTCTTCTTCATGATCCTGGAGGGGAGGATCAAGGTCACGATCCTGGGGGACGACGGCCGGGAGATCATCCTCTCCGTGCTCGGGCCGGGCGACTTTTTCGGGGAGATGGCGCTCCTCGACAACGAGCCGCGGTCGGCCACCGCCATCGCGGTGGAGGAGAGCGAGCTGCTCTCCCTCCACCGCACGGACTTCCAAAGCGTGCTCGCCGACAATCGGGCCATCACGACCGCCCTCATCCGGGTCCTCACCGCCCGCCTCCGACATGCAAACCACCAGATCTCAACCCTCGCCCTTCTAGACGTCTACGGGCGAGTGGCGCGGGTCATCCTGGACATGGCCCGGGAGGAGGGGCGACGGCTCAAGGACGGCCGGATCGCATTCCGGCGGGCCACCCACCAGGAGATCGCGAACCGCATCGGGACCACGCGGGAGACCGTGACCCGCATGCTGAAGGACCTAGAGCGCCAAGCCTTGATCCGGGTGGAGGGTCGCGAGATCGTGCTCCAGCCGGGGTTCGAGAAGGTCTTCGACTAGCCCGGCCGGGCGCCCGTGCTTGCCGGGCGCAACCCTTGCCGCATCGTCTTCGCCCCTGACCGCTCATCTCCCTCTCATCGGCCACGCCACCGTCCCTTGCCGCGCCTAGGAGGGTGCCTCTCCGCCGGGGCGGCGTCCAGCGCGTGCTATGCTGATCGCCCCACTGAGGTCGTTTGGCGGCTTTCATCGATCACGAGCGGCGTCTCCGAACACCCTGGCGGATCGCCATCTTCCTGGCCAGCATCATCGGTGTCGAGCTCGGCGGCGCCCTCGTGGTCGGAATCGGACTCGCGGGTCTGCTCCTCCTGGGCGGGAAGAACCTACAGACGCTGCAGACGCCGGACGGGCGCGTGTGGGGCCTGATCGCGGCCGCCTTTCCGCTCGCCGCGCTCACCCTGGGCGTGGTCTGGTTCTGCCGGAGGGTGCTCGATCGGCGACCGATGCGGTCTTTAGGCCTGGGTCGACCGCGGGCCTCGGCCCTCACGGGGTTTGCCGGCGGGCTCGCCCTGATCACGTTACCAGCCGGGCTGCTGATCGGGATCGGTGGCTATCGGTTCGTCGGAGTATCGGCTTCCCTGCAGACCGCCGCCCTGGTCCCCACGCTGCTGCTGGCCGCCTTCCAGGAGGAGATCGTTTGCCGGGGCTATATCCTGCAAAACCTGATCGACATAGGGCGCCCGATCACGGGTGTCCTGGTCTCGTCGGTTCTATTCTGGCTGTCCCACAGCTTCAACGAGGGCGTCTGGTCGTCTCCGCTCCCCTCGGTGAACTTGCTCCTGGCCGGCGTCCTCCTGGCCCTCGCCTACCAGGTGGGCGGCGACCTGTGGTTTCCCACCACCCTGCACTTCGGCTGGAACTTCGGACAGGGCGTCCTCCTGCAGTTGCCCATCAGCGGCCTCCGCACCGACGGGCTCTTTGATCTCGAGCTGACGGGGCGGCTCCCCGCCTGGATCACGGGCGGGGCCTTCGGTCTGGAGTCGTCGGCCGTCGTGGCCTCGGTACAGCTTCTGGCGGTTCTGGCGCTGGCCGGGATTCTCCGGCAGCGACCAAAGAACGACCCGCCTGCGGTCGAGCCCCCGCGGACGGACATCCTGCCGCCGCCGGCGCCCGCGGCCCCCCCTCCGGGACGACCCTTTCCTTGGCTCTACGTCGGTTTGGGCTGTGCGGTCCTGGCCGCAGGCGGGCTGATCCTGGCCGGGATCGTGGTGTACTACGCGGACCGCTCGATCAAACAGTGGGTGAGCGAGGCGAGAGACCCGGCGGCGCGAGAGGCCAAGGCCAAGCGCCTGTTGGGTGCCGCGGAGCTCCCGGAGGGATATGCCGCCGTGGCCTCAGCTTCCGTCCCGTACCTCTTCGACGTGGTCCTGCTGTCCGACTCACGGCCGAGGGCGGGGGGTCGCCCGCTGCTGGGTGAACAGGGCTTCTTATATACGAGGATGCGGTGGGCCCAACCGGCGGACCGCGAAGAGCTGCGCGAGGTGGTCGACGGCCGGCGGGGCCAGGCGCGCCTCCTGAGCCAGCAGCAGATCGCCGTCCACGGGAGTGTGTTGCGCCGGGGCCATCTGACGACGGCCGGAGCCTCCGTCACCTACACGGTGGAACGCGGCGAGTTTTCCTATACGTCGTTCTCGCACTCGGGGCTTCACGCCCTGCTCCTCATTGAGTGTGCCGCCGACCCCGGGGCCCGGATCGGCGTCTGGTTCACCCCGGAGGGGGCGGGAAGCGAGGTCTCGCCGCCTGGGCTTGAGGGATCGCCGGCCGACGATGCTGCGCTGAGCGCCTTCCTCGACCACTTCCGCTTCTGCGGCTAGGGCACCGCTCGCGCGGAGCGGCGGCCCGATGGGAGGCACGATTTTCGGGCGCCCCTGAGGCTAGTCGAGCCCGCCCCTCCCCCCGGCTCGGGTGCGGGCCTTGGGGGCTTCCAGTCGGAGCAGGCCGTCGCGAAAGGTGGCGGTGACGCGAGCCGGGTCCACCTCCTCTCCTAGGCGGAAGGTGCGGGAGAAGGACCCGTAGCTGCGCTCCATGCGGTGAAAGGACTCGGGCCGCGTGCCTCCCGCCCGCCGCTCGCCCTTCACGGCCAGGGTGTCGCCGTCGACCTGGATCTCGATATCGTCCTGCCCCATCCCGGGCAGCTCGATCTCCACCACGAAGGCCTCTCCCGTCTCGTACACGTCGGCGAGCGGGACCCAGCATCCGGAGAGGGTAAAGGAGTCCTCCATCCGGCCCCGGTCCAGGGATGCCTCGAACAGGCGGTTCATGCGTTCCTGGAGATTCAGGAGGTCCTGGAGGGGGTCGGACCGGTGAAGGGGCACGCCCCAAGTGTACGGCGGTCCGGGGGGCCGGGCAACGGGCTCACCCGCCCAGGCGCTTCTTCAACTCGGCCAGTAGGGCCAGGGCCTGGAGGGGGGTCAGCAGGTCGGGGTCCGCCCGGCGGAGTTCGTCGAGGACCGACTCATCCTGCCCGGAGAAGAGGGCGAGCTGGCGCCCCGTGGCCGTCGCTCCCCCCTCCGCGTGGGCGAGGCGGGGCCGGCCCTCGCGGTCGAATTCCGTCCGCTCCAGGTTGGCCAGGATCTCCTGGGCCCGAACCACCACGGGGGCGGGGAGGCCGGCCAGCCTCGCCACATGGATCCCGAAGGACCGGTCGGAGCCGCCGGGCTCGATCTTGCGGAGGAAGATTACGCTGTCGCGCCACTCGCGGGCGGAGACGTGGAGGTTGCCAACCCCGGGGCGGTCGGCCGCGAGATCGGTCAGCTCGTGGTAGTGGGTGGCGAAGAGGGTCTTGGCCCCCGCCTTCTCCGCGATGTGCTCGGCTACCGCCCAGGCGATGGAGAGGCCGTCGAAGGTGGCCGTGCCCCGGCCAATCTCGTCGAGCAGGATCAGGCTGCGGGGAGTGGCATGCCGGAGGATGTGGGCCGTCTCCTGCATTTCCACCATGAAGGTGGATTGTCCGCGCAGGATCTGGTCGGTGGCCCCCACCCGCGTGAAGATGCGGTCCAGCACTCCCACCTTGGCCTCGCGGGCGGGAACGAAGCTGCCCATCTGGGCCATGAGGGCGATGAGAGCGGTCTGGCGGAGGAAGGTGGACTTTCCGCCCATGTTGGGGCCGGTGAGAATGAAGAGACGGGGGCTGCCCTCCCCCTGAGCGAGGTCGTTGGCCACGAACGGCTCGGGGAGGACCCGTTCCATCACCGGGTGGCGGCCGTCCGCGTAGGTCAGCTCGTCCCCCCGCGAGACCCTGGGCTTCACGTAGTCGTAGCGGCAGGCCGCCTCCGCGAGGGCGGCCAGGACGTCCAGGCCGGCCGCGGCCCGCGACGTGGCCTGAAGGCCGCGCCCGGCCGCCGCCACCCGGCCGCGCAGGGCCTCGAAGAGCTCCTCTTCGCGCGCTTGGATCCGCTCGTCGGCGCGGAGGACCTTGTCCTCGTATTCCTTAAGCTCCGGGGTAATGAAGCGTTCGCCGCCGGCGATGGTCTGCTTGCGGATGTAGTCCGAGGGTACGAGGCCGAGGTTGGGCTTGCTGACCTCGAGGTAGTAGCCGAAGACACGGTTGAAGCGCACTTTCAGGGAGCCGATCCCGGTCCGGATCCGCTCCCGCTCCTCGATTCCGGCGATGGTGGTGCGCCCCCCGCGGCTGATCCCTCGCAGCTCATCCAGCTCGGGGTCCACCCCGTCGCGCACCACGCCGCCGTCCGCGAGCGAGGCGGGCGGAGCGTCCACGAGCGTGGCCTCGATGTCGGCCGCGACCTCCAGGGGAGGGTCCACCTCCTTGGCCAGGCGGCGGGAGAGGGGGGCCTGGCATTCCCCCAGGGCCTCCTGCGCGGCGGGGAGCGCGCGCAGGGATGCGGCCAACGCGATCAGATCGCGCGGCCCGGCCGTCCCCAGGGCCACGCGGCCGAGGATGCGATCCAGGTCCTGGACCCCACCCAAGGCCTCGCGCAGACGGCCGCGTTCCAGGGTGCGGAACGCCATTTCCTCCACCGCGTCCAGCCGGTCTTGGATCCGCTCCACCTCCAGCAAGGGGCGGAGGATCCACTCCCGCAGGAGGCGGGAGCCCATGGCGGTGCCCGTCTGGTCCAGGACCTCCAGGAGGGTGCCCTGGCGGCCCCCGTCCGCGAGGTTCTCTACGATCTCCAGGTTGCGGCGGGTGAGGCCGTCGATGACCAGCACCTCCGAGGGCCCCCGGGTGACGAGACCCGTCACGTGGGTGAGGTCCCGCTTCTGGGTCTCCTGGACGTAGCGGAGGGCAGCCCCCGCAGCCGCGGTGGCGCGGGGCCGGCCCTCGCAACCAAAGGCCTCCAGGGTCAGGACCCCAAATTGGGCGAGGAGCTGGCGCCGGGCAGCCCCGGGATCGAAGGCGCGCTCCTCCATCTCCGCGCGCGGGATTGAGGCCTCGGGCTGGACCGGGTCCGTGAGCCAGGAGGGGAGGGTCACGCCCCGCGGCACCAGGATTTCGCGGGGCCGGGTGGCTCCGATCTCATCCCGGAGACGCTCCCAGTAGCCCGGCGCCTCCCACTCCGCAACGAAGAACTCGCCCGTGGTGGGCTCGAGCCAGGCGGCCCCCAGGGTGGCGGGCCCGGGATCGAGGGCGAGCACGAAGGAGGTCTCGCGCGCCTCCAGGGCGGAGGCCTCCAGCTGCGTGGCGGGGGTGATCACGCGCACCACCTCCCGCTTGACCACGCCCTTGGCCAGCCGGGCATCCTCCATCTGCTCGCAGAGGGCGACCCGGAAGCCCCTCTTGACCAGACGGGCGATGTAGGTCGAGGCCGCATGGTAGGGAACGCCGCACATGGGCACCGGTGCTCCCTCCTTGTCCTTGGAGCGGGAGGTGAGGGCGATCTCGAGGGTCTTGGCCGCCACCACCGCATCCTCGAAGAACATCTCGTAGAAGTCCCCCATGCGGAAGAAGAGCAAGGCGTCGGGATGTTCCGCCTTGAGGCGGTGGTACTGCAGCATGGCCGGGGTGGGGACGGCAGCAGAGGCGGGCAAGGGGTGATCCAAAGCATAACCTAGCTCGCGCGCGAGCGTGAGACGCGGGGGCGCGCGACCAAAGTCTGGTTTGGATTGGTCTAAGCTTAGCTCGGCGCGCCTGGTCCATCTGGCCAGCGGGGAGGAGGCTTGCGCATCCTGGCCGTTGACACCAGCACCCCCTGGGGGAGCGTGGCGCTCCGCGAGGGGACAAAGACCCGGGGCGAGGTCCGCCTCCAGGGGGGCGAGGGCCACTCCCGGTGGCTCTTGCCCGCCATCGATTCCTTGCTCGGCGGGCTCGGCCTCGCGGCCTCCGATGTGGAGGCTTACGCCGTGGCCACCGGCCCCGGCTCTTTTACCGGACTCAGGGTGGGCATCAGCACGATCCAGGGCCTGGCCTTGGCCTCCCCTCGGCCCTGCCTCGGTCTTTCCACCCTCGATGCCCTCGCCGCGCTCGTCACGGAGGGTGTCGACCCCCGCCTGGCGATGATGGACGCGGGGCGGGGCGAGGTCTACGCCGCCCTCTACGAAGCCAGCGGCCCCCTCCGGGGGGAGCGGCGGGTGGGGGCGGTGGAAGCGTTCCTGGACGAAATCAAAGGCGAGGTCATCTTCGTGGGCGACGGCGCCGAGCTTCACCGCGCGCAGATCCAGGCCGCCCTGCCGGGGGCCCGCTTCGCCCCCGGCCCCTGGTTCGTGGCCGCCGCGCTGGGACGGCTGGCCGAGCCCCGTCTGGCCGCGGGCGAGGGGCAGGGCCCGGAAGCGCTGCGGCCCCTCTACCTGCGCCAGGCGCAGATCCGGAAGGCATCGCCTTGACCCTGCCTCCTCTCTTTTTGGAGCGGGCTCGCGAGGACGACCTCGACGCCCTCCTCGACCTGGAGCGCCGCTCCTTCACGCATCCCTGGACCGCGCAGCACTTCCGGGAGGAGCTCGCCCCGCCCGGGACCCTGCTCGTCCTGCGCGGGCCCGCCCCGTCCCTGGCGCCCGGGCGGGGGATCGCGGCCTACAGCGCCCATCGGCTGGTGGGGGAGGAGCTGAGCGTCCTCAACCTGGCGGTGTCGGCTCCCCACCGCCGGCGCGGCTTGGCCCGCTGGCTGCTATCCTTCGCGTTGGACACGGGCTCCCGTCGCGGTGCCCGGCGCGCCTTCCTGGAAGTGCGGCGCAGCAATAGGGCCGCTCTCGCCCTGTACCAGGGGCTGGGCTTCCAGGTCCAATCCATACGCCGCGGCTACTACGCGGACCCCGGGGAGGACGCCCTCGTCCTCGTGCACTCCCTGCTCCCCCGGGGGCTCCCACGGGGCCTCGGGGATGATCCTTGAAATCCGGGAAACCGCGTGTTACCGTCTCAGAAAAGGGGGAGAACGGCTCCGGTTCGTCGCCCAATGCCCCCGACCCAGTGTCTGGTTTCACCTTTGGAGCACTTGACCGACCGCGAGCCCGGCCGCCGGTTGCTACGAAGCAGGGGCGGCCCCAGGCGAGTGGATCCGACTCGGTGCCGTTCGTGGTACCGTGGCCCCCTGCCCCGCACATGACGGGCGCTGCGGCCAGGAGGGCAGGTAGACGTACGTGGAGCGGCCGGACTCCGCCGACGAATGGCGGACCGCCGCCGGAATCGTGAACGGCACGTCGAGGACGCCGACCCCGACTCAAGACAGCGACAGGAGGTGCCGATGTCCCAGGACCCGGTCAGGGACGATCTCCTCAGGCACAACGAGGAGTACCGCCGTCTGGACGAGCAGCACCATGAGTACGAGACCCGCCTGAACACCTTGACACAGAAGGCGGTCTTGACCGACGAAGAGCAGGTCGAAGAGATAACCATCAAGAAGAAGAAGCTGCAAGTGAAGGACCGGATGCAGGCCATTGCCCGTCAGGTCCGAGAAGGAGCCGTTCACCCCTAGGTCCTCCCGGCCCGTGGCTCGCACGGGCGGGGGGATCGGCACGACGACGATGTTTTGGGCGGAGGGCCCCGCACGGGCCCTTTGCCTTTCTCCCGCGGGCCGTCCGCGGGCGGAGGAGCCGGACAAGAGATGGCGATCGCCCGCGACGGATGGCCCTTCATCCTGATCCCCCTCCTGGTGAGCGCCGTCCTGTTCGGATTGCGGTTCCCCGGGCCGGGGACGGCGCTCGCCGCCCTCGGCCTCTTCACCGCCTTCTTCTTCCGCGACCCCGAGCGTCAGGTGCCGCAGGACCCGCGGCTCGTGCTCTCTCCGGCCGACGGCAAGGTGGTCGTCCTGGCGGAGGCGCCCCCCGGCCACCCCTTGGGCCCCGGGGCCTGGCAGCTCTCGATCTTCCTCTCCATCTTCGACGTCCACGTGAACCGGGCCCCGGTGGGAGGCCGGATCGTGGAGGTGGACTATCACAAAGGCGAGTTCCTGCCCGCCTTCGACGACAAGGCTTCCCTGCGCAACGAGCAGAATGCGGTCACCATCCAGGAGAGGCAGACGCGCGTGATCTTCAAGCAGATCGCCGGCCTCATCGCCCGGCGGATCGTGTTCGAGAAGCGCGTGGACGACCTCGTGACCCCCGGCGAGCGGGTGGGGCTCATCCGCTTCGGCAGCCGGGTGGACGTGTTTCTGCCCCGCGAGTTCAAGGCTCGGGTCAAGGTGGGAGAGAGGGTGCGGGGGGGCACCTCCATCCTCGCCGAGCGGTCCGCCCCATGAGCGCGGTCCCGCCCGACCGACTCCTGCAGGGCCCGCCCCGGCCGCGCCGCTTTCGGCGCGGGGCCTCCATCCTGCCCAGCCTCTTCACGACCGGAAACCTCTTCCTTGGCTTCTGGGCCATCATCAAGACCCTGGACGGGCGGTACGGGGAGGCCGCGCCCCTGATCGGGGTGGCCATCGTGCTCGACATGCTGGACGGGCGCATTGCCCGCCTGACCGGGACCACCAGCGAGTTCGGGGGAGAATTCGACAGCCTGGCCGACGCCATCTCCTTCGGGGTGGCCCCCGCGCTCCTCGCGTACCGCTGGGCCTTGGAGCCCCTCCCCCGGGTGGGCTGGCTGGCCGCCTTTCTCTTCGTGGTCTGCGGCGTCCTGCGCCTGGCCCGCTTCAACGTCCAGCGACACGCCGTGGACGGCCGCTTTTTCGTGGGCCTGCCCATCCCGGCCGCAGCCGGACAGATCGCGGCCATCGTCTACTTTGCCCCCGAGGCGGTCGGCTCCCGCCTCCACGGCTCGCTGGTCCTGACCCTGGTCGTGATCCTGGCCTTCTTGATGGTGAGTACGCTGCGTTACCGCTCCTTCAAGGGCCTCGACCTCCGCCAGCGCCGAAGCTACATCATCATCCTCCCCATCGCGGTGGTGTTCGTGTCCATCGCCACCCATCCCGGGTTCTCGCTGCTGGCCTTGGCGAGCCTGTATACGGTGTGGGGCCCCACCCTGTACCTGCTGGGTGCGCTCCGGCGCCGGCACGAGCCGCCGGCGGCGGTGGCCACGGGCGAAGCCCACTCCTCGCCGTGACGAGGGCGGCGGTCTCCCACCCCTCGATTGGCGTGGGGGGTGTGCTCATCCATGAGGGTCGGGTGCTCCTCATACGCCGGGGCAAGGAGCCCTTGCGCGGCCGCTGGGTGGTGCCGGGGGGGACGGTCGAGGTGGGGGAGACGCTGGAGACGGCCCTGGTACGCGAGATGGAGGAGGAGACGGGGATTCGGGTGAGGCCGTCAGACCTGCTCACCGTCTTCGACCGCATCCAGCGCGAGGGCAGCCGGGTGCTTTATCACTACGTGATCGTGGACTACCTCTGCGACTACCTGTCGGGGGCGCCCCGCGCGGGCTCGGACGCGGAGGCCGTGGCCCTGGTGAGCCCCGAGGAGCTCCCCGCCTACGACTTGCCCCCGAAGGCCTTGGAGGTCGTCCAGGACGCGTTCAAGAGGCGGTCCGGGTCCCCCTGACCGGCTCAGGGAGCGCCCTCCATGGGAAGCCACAGGATGGCGCGGGTGGGCGTGCCGGGCGCGCTCGTGAGGGAGACGCCCCCTCCGTGGTCCTCGGCGATCTTCTTGACGAGGGCGAGGCCGAGGCCGCTGCCGCTGGTCTTGGTCGAGAAGGAGGGCTCGAAGATCCGGTCTCGAGCCTCCGGCTCCAGCCCGGGGCCGGAATCCTCCACCTCTATCTCCACCCGGCCGGGCCCCGGACGCACGTGGACGGTGATCGTCCCCCTCTCGCCCACCGCCTGGAGGGCGTTCTCGACCAGGTTGAGGAGGGCCCGCTCCACCAGCCGGCGGTCCAGGCGGACGGGGAGGAGTGAGGGGGCGACGTCTAAGGTGAGGCGAACCCCCGGGGGCAGGCCGGCCAGGTAGGGATCGACCGCGTCCCGGGCCAGGGCGGCCAGATCCTGGGGCTCCAAGCGGGGGGCGGGAGGGCGGGCGAAGGCGGAAAACTCGGTCACGATTCCGCGCAGGGTTCGCACCTGCTTCAGGATGGTGTCCGTGCATGCGGCCAGGGTGGCCGCGAAGTCCACGCCGGGGTCATGGAAGACCCGCCGCAGGTGTTCGGCCGAGAGCTGGATGGGGGTGAGGGGGTTCTTGACGTCGTGGGCGACCTGGCGGGCCATCTCCGCCCATGCGGCCAGGCGGTTGCTGCGCTCCAGGTCTCGGCGCTGCCGGTCCAGGTCCCGCGCCATCTGGTTGAAGGATTCCACCAGCTCATGCAGCTCGTCGCGGCTGCTCGTGGTCACCCTCGTCTCCAGGTCCCCCGCGGCCACGAGCCGGGTGGCCCGGGTGAGGTCGCGGATCGGCCCCGAGATCCGCCGGGCCATCGACTGGGCGAGGGCCGCGGCCAGGACCAGGAACGCGACCGAAGCCAGGCGAATGGTCCGGTCCAACTCCTCGAGCGTGGTCTGCACCTCCTTCTGACCCAGGGCCAGGGGAATGGAGAGGACGCCGGGCTCGAGATCGTCGAGGTGCACCGGCACCGAGACCACCAGGGTGGAGAAACTGCCGATCCTCTCCGTGCCCACGACGGAAGGCATCTGGTCCAGGATCAAGGCCCGGAACACCGAGCCCGAGACGCGGGGCGGGAGAAGGCCCGAGGCATAGAGCTCGCGCTTGCTGGAGGCCAGGAGGCGCCCCCGGCCGAAGACGTCGAGGTCGTTGCGGATGAGGCTCGATACCCAGACGAGGGCGGCGTCGGTCACGGGCTCCTTGCCGGGGGCCTCGCCGCGCTGGAAGAACGCGAAGTCCTCCACCGCCTTCTTGGCCACCGCGGCTCGCTCCAGGGCCTGGTCCTCGGATTCCCGATGCAGGCGTTCGACCAGGAAGCGCCGCACCACCACCTCCAGCACGGTCACGGGGACGATGGACACCGCGATGAAGGCGAGAAAGAGGCGGAGCGCGAAACGACCCCGGATGGTCTCCCGCACCGAGGACAGCGAGAGGGTCGGCCTCCGGGCCAGGCTCCGGACGAAGATCAGGAGCAGGAGGACGAGGAGGGCGAGGAGGGTGAGGCCCGCGCAGGCCTCCACGAGATCGGCGGCGTAGCGCCCGGCGGCCAGCTGCGGGAAGGCGAGGCCATAGGTAGCCTGTCCGTCCGAGAACAGAAAGGTGTGGTGGGGTTGGCCGTCCAGCGGCAACGTGACCCAGAGCCCGGTCGGGTTCTGCCCCACGCGCGCCGCGAGCTCCGGGTGCAGGGCGGGTGGCCGGTCGGCGGAGCTGAAGGCGACGCGGCCCTGGCCATCGTAGACGAGGAGGCTCGCCGATGGGTCGCGGGCCGCGCTTCGCCCCCCCGTCCGGAAGAGGAGCGAATAGGGGTCGCGCCCGGGAATGAAGGGAAGGTTCCAGAAGTCCTCCGCCACGTACACGTGGACCGCCCCGTGGGCCGCACCGTGATAGGAGAGCCGTCGCCGTGCGTGCCGCACGTGCCGCTCCGCGCTGGCCAGGGTCATGCGCTCGTCCTCGACCCGCCAGGCATCGTCGGGGGGGAGGGGCCGCGGAGGGCCTGCCACGGAAAGGGTGGGCAGGTTGAGCGCGAAGCGGCTGATCACCACCCCCCCGCTGTCCTGGATCTCCACCGCCGAGGAGAAGGAGAAGGTGGCGAGGTCCGTGGCCGACCAGACCGCGAAGGCGAGCTCCTCGACGCCGGCGGGGCTGGGCCCGGGCGGGGTGTCCTCCAGCAGGTTCAGAGCGTCGATGCGCCGCTGGCTCTCCGCGAGCACGTACTCCCGCCATTGGGGCTGCCGCCGGATGAGGGGCGCATGGTCGCGCTCGATTTGTAGCCGGGTGTTCTTCTCCGCCAAGTGTACGAGGCTGGGATAGAGCAAAAGGCCGAGGAGCCCGACCGCGGCCACCGCCAGCCCGGCCCGCGCTCCCGCGGAGGCGACCCGGAGCGGGGGCTCCCAGAGATGCCGCCCCCAAGCGAGGGCGGCGGTGAGCAGCAACATCGCCGTTCCCGGAAAGAGGGGAAGGCCCACGAAGTCCCGCGGCCACGCCCGAAGCGCGAAGAAGAGGAGCCCGGCCCCCACCAGGAGGTAGCCCGCCCGCGCTCGCCGGCCGGGAGGCCAGGGACCGCCGAGGCTGAACAGCGCGGTCAGGAGGAGGAGGCCGGCGCTGAGCATAAAGAGAAGGGAGATCTGGATCACGAGGTGGGAGGCGCTGGCGGGAAAGAGGGAGATGGTCTCGAGGTCCAACGAGCAGTTGGCGGAGGTGTCGGAGACCCAGGCGAACACCCCGCCGAGGAGGGGCAGGGCGAGAAGCCCGCTGATGAGGGCCCGCAGGGCCGAGGGAGAGGCCGGCGCGAGCGCGAGCGCCCGCGCGAGTAGAAGCCCCGCCGCCACCAGCACCCAGAGAGAGGTCGCGAGGAGGTCGAGCGGGCTCTTCAGGAGGGGGCCGAGGAGGGTCGAAGCGTACACGTCTGGGGAGAGGAGGGGGGACAAGGGGGAGGGCAAGGGCGGGCCCAAGGCGAGCAGGACCAGCCGCAAGGCCGTGGTCGCGAGCAGGAGGCGCCACCCGAGGCGCGGTCGTCCCCCCGGGGGGGCCAGCGTCCAGAAGAGGATCGCCGCGCAGGCCAGAGCCGAGATCGCACGCCGGTAGAGCAGGCCCAAGGCGCGGCTGGTCTCCTCCCGGCCCTGGGCCGTGACGCGTAGGGCTCCGAGCAGCCCCGAGGGGCCCTTGAGCAGCGCCTCTCGGGAGGGAAGGCCGGCCGGGGGGGGAGGAAAGCCCCGCGGGCCCTCGTCCCGCGCATCCACGTAGTGGATGTCGATACCGGGATCACCGCCCGCCAGGCGGTCGAAGTCGCTCAGGTACTCGTTGTGAATGTTCCGCTGCACCTTGACGGGGATCTCGGCGGTGGCGAGGCCAAGGACCTGCCCACCCGGGCCCGAGACGGGGGCGGTGGCAACCAGGGTGGTGGTCACGCTCCCGGCGAGGACGAACACCCCACGCCGGATGCCGGCCACGGCCTCCAAGCCGCGTAGGTCGGCGGTACGGCTGGTCCAGGCGAGGGTAGCGAAGGGCAGGGCGTGAAGGGCGAGCGCGGGCCGCTCGTCGCGGTCTTCGCCGAGGGCGTCCAGGGCCCGGAAGAGCCGAGCCAGGCCGGCCCGGTCCCCGCCCAGGGCGGGGACGGCGTCGGGCAGGGCGGCCACGCGGTCGGCCGCAACCTCCAGCTCCGAGACCAGCCGCCGCGTGCGCTCTTGCACCCTCTCCAGGCGGGCCTGGAGCCGGAGGTCGACCTCGCGGTCCCAGGCCCGCTCCTGGAAGCGGACGTGCAGGCGGCCGATCCCACCCAAGAGGAGAGCCGCGGCCAGGAAGAGGAAGGGGAGCCGCCGCGGCCAGGGCCGGGCGGGGGGCGGCGGCCCGGTCGCCTCGTGCGCGGTCACATCAAGCGATCAGCGCGAGGAGCGGATCTCGAGGATGCGCCAGTCCCCGCCCTCCTCGCACAAGGTGAAGGTGAGGATGTCCGTCGAGTCGGGACCGCCGTGCCGGGGCCGGCGCAGCCAGCGGGCCCGGGCGAAGGCGGTTCCCGCCGACGAGAGGGTGACGTCGGTCTTAGGGAAGGCGAGCTCGCGCGTCGAGTATTGATCGAAAATCTGGGCGAAGATCACCTGGAGCTGGCTGGGGGCGTACCACCTCTGTCCGCCAGGCACGTCCTTGAGCTCCACCCGGACCTTGCCCGCGGTGGAGAAGGAGAGGCGGAGGGCGGTGGCATCCCCCTGCCGGAAGGCGTTCTCGATGCTGCGGAGCCGAGACCAGACCGCCTCGTTGGCTTGCGCGTGGCCGGTGGCCGCCACGAGGATCAGGGCGAACGCCCGGATCCCCACGCCGAGCCGATAGCACATCCGTCCTTGATCGTAGACCCGCACACGAATCCCCGTCAACGGAGGTGCAGAAGTGGTGCCGGGCCCAGCGGGCTCAAGCACAGTCAGTTGCGGGGAAGGCCTCGTCCTCGCCGGGGGACGCCCTGTCCCTGGGGGAGGCCGGCTCAGAGACGGTAGAGCATCCAGTAGATCACAACCCCGGTAACCGAGACGTAGCCCCAGAGGGGGAGGGTCACGCGAGCGACCCGGCGGTGGGCGTCGAAGCGCTCGCGGAGGGCCCGCACCAGGGTCACGAGCACGAGGGGCACGATGGCCACGGCAAGGAGGGTGTGGCTGAGCAGGATGGCGAAGTAGGCGGCGCGCAGGATCCCGCGGCCCCCGAAGGGCACCGAGCCCACGCGGGCGTGGTAGACGAGGTAGGACACGAGGAAGAGGCTGGAACTCACGACGGCGGCCAGCATGCAATTGCGGTGGGCGGAGCGGCGGCCGGTGCGGATGAAGCCGTAGCCGGTGGCCAGAAGAACCGCGCTCGTCGCGTTCAAGGTGGCGTTAAGGGCGGGAAGGTCGGCCACGCTCATGTGCCCGTCCGGCCCCCCGCGGGAAGGGGGAGAGGACCGGGCGACTTCACCTGAGGAGCAGCAGGAGCCGGGCCCAGCGGGCGATCTCGCGCGTGATGCGTACTCGGAAGAGGATGACGGCCAGGGAGCCGAAGACCAGGTAAGGAGCGAAAAGCATGACCAGGATCGCGGTATTGACGGTGCCCCCGATCTGACGGCCCTCGGGCGACTGGGTGAGGACGGTCTTACAGATGGAGCACTGGGCGGCGGCGGGCCCCCCGGCTAGCATCAGGACACCCAGGACCAAGAGGCCCAGGGCCAAGCGGCGTCCGGCCCGCCCCCTCATCGCAGCGTCTGGTGCATCACGTTCCAGCTCTCGGGCGTGATGAAGGCCAGAAGGATCAGGGAGGTGACCATGATGCCCGTGAAGACCATCACCGCCAAATTGGCCTTCTCGTACCGGAGGTGCATGAAATTCCCCCCGATCATGAGGGCCTTGACCATCATGAAGGAGACGAGGAACCCGATCAGGAACCAGCGGGGCAGGTGGAGGAGCTCCGCGGCCAGCATGGACACGGTGATGACGAGCAGTATCCCCCAGGTCACCCAGTAGACCCGGTAGGGGTTGGCATGGCTGGTATCGCTCATGGCTCTCCTTCCTATCCTACAGCAGGTAGAAGAGGGTGAAGATGAACACCCACACCAAGTCCACGAAGTGCCAGTAGAGGCCCGCCATCTCCACCCCCTGGGCGGGGGTCTTGCCCAGGGCGGTGCGGATGGCGGTGATGGTGAGGATCACCAGCCCGGAGAAGACGTGGGAACCATGAAAGCCGGTGAGCACGAAAAACGTCGCGGGAAACTGGGGCGGCACGCCGAGATGCCCGAGCTCGCTACCGGCCAAGGCGCCCGCAAGCCGGGCGCCCTCGCCGATGAAGTGGGTCCACTCGTAGGCCTGGCAGCCCAGGAAGGCCGCCCCCCCCAGGATGGTGAGGAAGAGGAACCGCGTCGCCGTCTTGCGGTCCCCCAGCTTCGAGGCGCCCACCGCCGTGCCCATGGTCGCGCTGGAAGTGATCAGGATGAAGGTCATGAGCGCGATGAAGGGCATGCTGAAGACCTCGGTCTGCTTTGGCCAGGGGAGCGGGCTCGCCATGCGTAGGAAGGCGTAGCCGCAAAGCAGGCCGGAGAAGAGCAGGCCGTCGGTGACGATGAAGATCCACATCATCGTCTTCTGCCAACTCGCGCCGAAGGGCGCGGCCCCTCCGCCCCAGTGGGCTTCCATCACGGCGGCGTGCGAGGCGTCCGACATCGTTCTCCTCCTTCAGAGCACGAAGAGCAGGAACAAGAGGTAGACCCAGAGGGCGTCCAGGAAGTGCCAGTAGGTGGCGAACAGGCGCAGGCCGTCCCCGCCCGGCAGGTAGGTCAAGCGGCGCAGACCCAGGAACGCCACCGCGAACCAGGCCAGGCCCCCGAGGAGGTGGGCCCCGTGGACGCCGGTCAACAGGTAGAAGAAAGAACTGTGGGGGTTGAAAGCCAGAAAAATGCCGCGGGCGGCCAGCTCCCGCCACGCCATGACCTGCCCGGTCAGAAAGAGACCGCCCAGAAGCCCGGTCACGCCGAGCAGGGCTTGGGCCGACCGCGCATCCCAGGCCCGCAGCCGGCGCCGGGCTGCCTCCAGGGTGGCACTGCTGGCGAGAAGGGCGGCGGTGTTGAGCCAGAGGACGGAGGGGGCGGGGAGGGGTCGCCAATCCCCCGAGGCCCGGCGCAGGATGACGGCGCTCGTGAAACCGATGAAGAGCATGCTGACCGTGCCCAGGAACGCCCAGAGACCGAAGCGCTCGGGGTCACCGAGGAGGCCCGCCGAGCCCTCGCCGGAGGGTCCGCCCTCCCCGCCCGCGCGTACCCCGCCTCCCCCCGGGCCACCGGGGCCGGAGAGGGCGGGCGCTTTCTCTAGGAGCTCCGCGGGCATGGATCAGTGGCCGGCCACGGCCCCGATGGGCGCGGGGTCGGTCTGCAGGACGTGATCGCGGGGGGCGTCGGGCACGCTGTAGTCATAGGGCCACCGGTGGACCTCCGGGATCGCCCCCGGCCAGTTCCCGTGGGGGGGCGGAGAGGGGGTCGTCCATTCCAGCCCGTTGGCTTGCCAGGGATTCTCCCCCGCCTTCTCTCCCTTGAATGCGCTCCAGAAGAAGTTGATGAAGAAGAGGACCTGGGAGGAGCCCAGCACGAACGCGCTGATGGTGATGAACTGGTTGATGGGCTGAAGGTCCTTCAGGAACGGGTACTGATAAGGGTCGTAGAGCCGCCGCATTTGCCCGGCCAGGCCCAGGTAGTGCATGGGGAAGAACGTGCAGTAGTAGGCCACGAAGGTGAACCAGAAGTGGACCTTGCCCAGGCCGTCGTTCATCAGTCGCCCGAACATCTTCGGAAACCAGAAGCTCGTGGCCCCGAAGACGCCAAACAGCGCCGCCCCCGCCATGATCAGGTGGAAATGGGCGACAACGAAATAGGTGTCGTGCACGTGGATGTCGACCGCGGACTGGGCCAGCCAGGGGCCGGAGAGACCCCCGCTGATGAAGAGCGAGACCACGCCCATGGCCCACAGCATCGGGGTTTTGTATTGGATGCGAGACCGCCAGAGGGTGGCCAGCCAGTTGAAGACCTTCACCGCGGAGGGAACCGCGATGAGCACGGTACCCACCGCGAAGGCCATGCCCAGGTAAGGGCTCATCCCGCTCACGAACATGTGGTGCCCCCACACCACGAAGCTCAGGCCCGCGATCGCCACCATGGCCCCCACCATGCTCCGGTAGCCGAAGATCGGGCGGCGGGAGAAGACAGCGATGATATCGGAGGTGAAGCCCAGAGCGGGCAGCATGAGGATGTAGACCTCGGGGTGGCCCAGGAACCAGAAGAGGTGCTGCCAGAGAAGCGGCGACCCCCCCTGGTGGAGGGGCGAGCCGTCGGGCGCGAGCAGAGGCACTCCCGAGAGAACGGTGCCGGCGGGAATGAAGAAGCTGGTCCCGAAGTGGCGGTCGAAGATCAGCATCAGGCAGGCCGCGGTCAGGGCCGGGAAGGCGAGCAGGCCCAGGATAGCCACCAGCATCATCGACCACATGGTGAGGGGCATGCGCATCATGGACAGGCCCTTGGTGCGCAGGTTCAGGATCGTGGTGAGAAAGTTCAGGCCCCCCATGGTGAAGGCGGCTATGAAGAACACCATCCCGATGATCCAGAGGGTCTGGCCGGTCTCCGACCCGGGCACCGCGTGCCGGAGGGCGGAGAGCGGAGGATAGGAGGTCCAGCCGCCGGCCGCCGCCCCCGCCCCCACGAAGAAGGAGCTCAGGATGACCAGGCAGCCGACCAGGAACGTCCAGTAGGAGAGGCCGTTCAAGAAGGGAAAGGCCATGTCGCGGGCCCCCGCCTGGAGCGGGATCAGGAGGTTCCCGAAACCGCTCACGGGAGCGGTGGAGAGCACGAAGAAGACCATGATCGTGCCGTGCATGGTGAAGAGCATGGCGTAGAACTCGGGGTTCATGACGCCGTCGGTGTAGCCGCTGGGGAGGATGCGAGTGAGCAGGGGCCAGGCTTTTTCCGGCCAGGCGAGCTGGAGCCTGACCATCATGGCGAGGAGGCCTGCCACCAGGGCCATGACCATGGCCGTGACGTAGTACTGGATGGCGATGACCTTGTGGTCCTTGCTGAAAACGTAGCGCCAGATGAAGGCCTGGGGCGCGTGGGCGTGGGCTTCCTCGGCGTGAGCCTCGGGGGCATGGGCCATGGGATGGAGTCTCCTTGTTCTCCCGCTACTCGGCCAGGGACTGCTTGATCCGGGCCTCCAGCTCCTCGGGGGGCACCACGTGGACCTGGCCGCGCATGCGGTAGTGGCCGAGGCCGCAATGCTGGGCACAGGCGATGTCGAAGTCCCCCGTCTGGGTGGGCACGAACCAGGTCTCCACCGTCATTCCCGGCATGGCGTCCTGCTTCACGCGGAAGTTGGGCAGGAAGAAGCTGTGGATCACGTCCAGAGAGCGGATGAGGACCCGCACCGGGCGCCCCGCGGGCAGGAAGAGCTGGTTCTGCATCATGATGTCGTCGGCCGCGTTGGGGTCCGAGCGGTCCAACCCGATGAAGTTGAAAGCCTCAGGGCTGACCAGTTTGGGGTCGGTCCGGCCGAAGATCCCGTCCTTGCCCGGATAGCGGATGTTCCAGGCGAACTGCTGGCCCGTGACCTCCACGACGAAGGCGTCCGCGGGGGGGGCGGACGTGATCTGGGCCCACAGCCCGAGGGCGTTGAACAGGAGCACGGTCATGATGCCGGCCGTAATCAGCGTCCACGTCCACTCCAGGCGGGAGTTGTGGTGCCAGTAGATGGCGCGCGCTCCCTCCCCGTCCTGGTAGCGAAAGCTGAACCACGCCAGGAGCAGGTTGGTGCCGATGAAGACCACCCCCGTCAGCACCAGGGAGACCCCGATGGCGTGATCGATAGCCCCTCGGTCGGAGTTGAGCGGGGGCAGCCACGTCTTGGTGAAAAAGAAGGTGGCCAGGGCCACCAGAGCGACGGTGGCTAGACCGAAAAGCAGGCCCGGCAGCTTTGCCATCCCGGTCCTCCGTTGCCCCCGGTTCTTGCGCCGGCCGACGGCCCCGAAGAGGAGCCGGGGGCACCTTCGCGGGCGGGTGAGAAGGAAAGAAGAAGAGGAAGTGGAAGCACGGTTGTGATGCGGCGAACACTACTCCAGGAGGGCGAGCCCGTCAATACCGCTCCCCGCGTGTCCCTCAACGCCGATCGGCCAGCAGAAGGAGGAAGAGCGCCGGCAAGTAGGTGACGGAGGCCAGGAAGAGGCCACGCGCCGCGGCCAGGCTGCGGAGCACGGCCAGGCGGACGGCGAACCCGAGAAGCACCACTCCCATGGCGGCCGCGCCCGCCAGGTAGACCACGCCCGCGCGACCGGCTACGGCCGGGGCCAAGCTCACGAGGAGAAGGGCGAGGCAGTGGAGGACGGCCTGTCGTCCGGTCAGGTGTCCCTCTCGATCCAGGACCGGGAGCACGGGCAGCCCTCCGCGCGCGTAGTCGTCGCGGTAGATCCAGGCAATGGCCAGGGTGTGGGGAACCTGCCAGAGAAACACGATCGCGAAGAGAGCGTAAGCGCCCGGTTCGAGGCCAGCGCCCGTGGCGGTCCAGCCGATCACAGGGGGCAGCGCCCCCGGCACGGCGCCCACCAAGGTGGAGAGCGAGGTCCGCCGCTTCAGGGGCGTGTAAAGAAAGAGGTAGCTCGCCCAGGTAGCCAGGGCCACGGCTGCGCAGAGCCACCCCGAGAGCCAGGCCAGCGTCCCCAGCCCCAGCCCGCTCAGGATCAGGCCAAAGAGCAGCGCTTCGACCGGGCGCAGACGCCCGGCCGGCAAGGGGCGCGGGCGGGTGCGCTGCATGAGGGCGTCGGTATCCCGCTCCAGGAGCATGTTGAGCGCGCTCGCGCCCCCCGCTACGAGCGCGATCCCCAAGAGCGCGGGGGTGAGAACGGCCCCCGACACCCGGCCGGGCGAGGCCATCACGAAGCCGACCAAAGCGGTAAAGACCACAAGGAGGGTGATCCGGGGCTTCGTCAACTCCAGGTAGTCGGCGGCCGAGGCTCGGCTGGCGGCGAGAGCGGGGCTGCTCATGCGGGGTCGCCGAGGGCGGCCATCCGGACCGCGTGGGCCTCGCGGGGGGGGCGAAGGAGGCGAAACGCCCGCAGAGCCGTGAACCAAACGACTCCGAGCAGGGCCGCCCCCACGGCCACGTGGGCGGTGGTGGGCAGAACGGCCTTCCCCGAGAGCACGGTCGTCGCCCCCAGGCCGATCTGGGCGACCACGAGGGCGAAGGCCAGTGCGGCGGGGCGCTGGAAGCGAGGATCCGCCGAGCGCCAGCTCCGCCCGAGGAGCCACAAGACCGTGCCCAGCACCATCAGGGCGCCTAGGCGGTGGGCGAAGTGCACCGCCACTCCGGGCCGATCGAACGCGGGCCAGAGGCGGCCGAAGGCGAGCGGGAAGTCGGGGATGGCGAGGCCGGCGCCCGTGTGGCGGAGGACCGCGCCCAGGATGAGCTGGCCGTAAGCCACAACCGCGGCAACCAGCGCGGCCCCCCGCAGGCCGACCTCGTCGGTCGTAACCCCCGCGGTGCGCCATTCGCGCGAGGTGGAGTAGGCGAGGGCGACGATGAGGCAGAAGAACGTCTGGGCCAGGCAGGCGTGCAGCACGGAGATGGCGGGGGGGAGGAGGTAGAGGACGGTCAGGCCCCCGAGCAACCCCTGGGCGGCGACCGCGGCCAAGGCGCCCCAGGCCAGCCCGCGAACCCCTCTCCGCCGCTCGTCCACCGTCGTCCAGACCGCGAGGACGAGGGTCAGGAGGCCGACCGTGGCCGCGGCCATGCGGTGCCCGTGCTCGTAGAAGACTCCCCCCACCATGGGAGGCATCAGCATCCCGTAAGAGAGCGGCCAGTCGGGGACAGCAAGGCCGGAGCCGGTGCTGGTCACGAGACCGCCGATGAAGATCAGGGCCAGGGTGGCGGCCAGGGTGAGCAGACACCACCGGTGGCGCCACGGATTGACCGCGACCGGTTGCATGCTCAAGAGGGTCGGACTCCTCGAGTCAGGGCTCCCCGGGAGCGGCAGCCCCGTTGGCCCTGGGGACTCAGCCTTTGAACGAGAAGTTCAGCTTGGCCGCCTCGCCGTCCTTCACCGTGAGCTTCAGATCTTGGGTCTTCAGCTTGCCGTGGTAGGCCTCGACTTCGTACTCCCCCGCGGGAAGGCCCTTGATCTCGAACGTGCCGTCCTCCTTGCTGACGGTGAAAAAGGGGTGGTCGAAGACAGAGATGAAGGCGCGCATCCAGGGGTGCACGTCGCAGCCCACGGGGATCATGATCTCCGGCTTCTCCATAGTCCTCTTGGATTCCATGCCCTGGTGGGGCTGTCCGATGTTGAACTCGGGGTTCACCTGCGGGCGGGGGTGGATGTTGTGGAGGGTATCGTCGCTGTTCCGGATGACCAGGGGCTGGCCCACCATCTTCACCACCATGTGTGGCCAATAGTCGCAGCCTTTCTGATCGAGGAGGACGGGCTCGCTGGAAGAGGGGTAGGTGCCGTGGAGACCGCTCTTCACGTAGACGAGCACGTCCGCCAGGCCGCCGTCCTTCACCCGCAACTGCCACCTCTCCAGACCCTCCTTGTGCATGGCCGCGCACTTGGGATCCGCGTTCAGCTTCACCCTCTCCGCGGGGGGGACCGTCCCCTCGAACGCGACCTTGCCGGAGACGGAGGCCGTCCCCGTGCTTGCCCCGGAAGCGGCGGTGGAGGCCGCGGCTCCCGTCGTGGCCGCCGCGGGGGCGGAGGCTTCCGACTTGGGGGACTCACCGCCCCCGCAGGCGACGCTGACCCCGAGGAGGCAGAGGGCCAAGAGGGCGAGGAAATTTCTCGTAATCATTGCGGGGCTCCTCAATTAGGAATGACTTCGGCTAGGGACATCGGCGACGCAGGCCTTAGTGTAGCCACGCCTCCCGCCTTGTCAAGGTTTGGAGGGAGACGGAGATGGAGAGGGAGCGGGGGATGGAGATGGAGAGGGAGGGGGACCGCCGGGTTCCCCCGGCTCCGCGAGCTTCAAGGCCACGACGGACCGGTTGCGGAGGCCCAGATAGAGCCGCCCGTCCAGGAGAAGCGGAGGAGTGCGGATCTGCGCGGTGGTCTTGAGGCCGCCGTGGCGGGCCCCCGTCTTCAGGTCGAAGCCCAGGATCTCGTTCTCGTGGCAGGCCACGAGCACGGCCGTCCCCACCGGCATCGGGCTGCAAAGGGGCCGCGAAGGGAGGGGCGCGCGCCAAGCCAAGTTGCCGTTGCTGCGGTTGATGGCGTAGAGGACAGCGTCGAAGGCGGCGACCAGGACCAGGTTTCCCTGCAGCGCGGGCGCGCTCTGGACGTCCGCCCCCACCTTCCAGCGCCAGGCAAGCCGGCCTTTCTCCAGGCTCAGGGCCACGACTCGGCGGTCAGTGGTGCCGAGGAAGATCCGGTGGTCCCCGGCCACCCGGGGGGGGGCCAGCAGGGTGGAGGCGGTGCGAAACGTCCAGAGGGAGACCCCGGTCGCGCGGTCGCGGCAGCGCAGGGTACCGTCCTGCTCTCCCACCAGCAAGCGCGCCCCAAAGACCTCGGGGAGGGAGCTCGCGGCCGTTCCTCCTCCCACCGACCACAAGACGGCACCCGTCTGGGCGTCGAGCGCGGCCAGCCCGTTGCCCGCCACCAGTATCCGGTCCCCATCCACGACCGGAGCCAGCCCGCCCGAGACCGCGGAGTTCGCGCGCCAGAGGACGGAGCCCGACTCCGGGTGGAGGCGCAACACGGTGCCGTCGGCCTGACGTAGCACGAGAGCGGTCGGCCCGCCGGCCACAAGCCCGGCCAGCCCGCTAACCTTCCAGGCCGGAGCCCCTGTGTCGCGGTCGAGAGCGAGCACCGTGCCGTCGCGGGTGGTGACGAAGATCCGCTTCTCGTCTGCGGCCAACGGTCCCTCCACGAGGTCCTCCAGGGCCGCGGTCCAAAGGGTGGTCATGGGAAAAAGGGCGGGGGAGGGGGGAGGCTTGAGGCGGCCGCCGCAGGCCACGAGCGAGGGGAGGAGGAGCAGGGAGGCGAGCCCGCGGACTCTCAAAGCGTCCGCACTATACCACCCAGCCGTGCGCGGACCCGATCCGCGCCGCGGGGAAGGTATAATCCCCGTTTCCTGGGGGGCCGCGCTTCGTTCATGGAACGAGACACCATCGCCATCCTCGATTTCGGCTCGCAATACACGCAACTCATCGCACGCCGCTTTCGCGAGCTGCAGGTCTATTCCGAGATCCTGCCCCCCAACATCCGCGCGTCTCGGCTCCGGGCACGGCCTCTGCGCGGAATCGTGCTCTCGGGGGGCCCGGACAGCGTCTATGCCCGAACCGCGCCCCGCTGCGATAAGGCCATCTTCGACCTGGGCGTGCCCGTGCTCGGGATCTGCTACGGCATGCAGCTCATGGCCCATACGCTCGGCGGCGACGTGCGGCGGGCGGGGGGGAGCGAGTACGGCCACGCCCTCTTCGAGCCCCGGGGCGACGGGCCCCTGCTGCGGGGGCTGAGGTCGCCGACCCGGGTCTGGATGAGCCATGGGGATTCCATCCTGCAGGCTCCCCCGGGCTTTCGGGTCATGGGGTCGAGCGGGGCCAACCCGGTGGCGGCCATGGAGGCTCCGGAGCGGCGCCTTTTCGGCATCCTCTTTCATCCCGAGGTCGTCCACACCGAGGAGGGAATGACCGTTCTCACCAACTTCCTCGACATCTGTGGCTGCGACCGGCACTGGAACGCGGCCTCCTTCATCGAGGATGCGGTGTCCAGGATCCGGGCCACGGTCGGTGAGGGGCGGGTGATATGCGCGCTCTCCGGGGGCGTGGACTCCGCGGTGACCGCCCTCCTCGTGCACCGCGCGGTGGGGGACCGGCTCACTTCCGTCTTCGTGGACAACGGCCTTCTCCGCCTCGACGAGGCGGCCCAGGTTCGGCAGCGCTTCGCCCAGAGGTTGAAGCTGAAGGTGGTCTTCGTGGACGCGGCCCGCCGGTTCCTGGCCCGGCTCAAGGGAGTCGCGGATCCCGAACAGAAGCGCAAGATCATCGGCCGGGAATTCATCGAGGTCTTCAAGGCCGCCAAGGCGGGCAAGGCCGACTTTCTGGCCCAGGGCACCCTCTACCCGGACGTGATCGAGTCCACGTCCGTGCGCGGCCCCTCGGTCGTCATCAAGAGCCACCACAACGTGGGGGGCCTTCCCAAGGGGCTGAAGTTCAAGCTGGTGGAGCCGTTGCGGGAGCTTTTCAAGGACGAGGTGCGGGCGGTGGGCCTGCGCCTGGGGCTGGACGAGGAGTTCGTCTATCGGCAGCCGTTTCCCGGCCCTGGCTTGGCCGTGCGCTGCCTGGGCCCGGTCAGTCGGAAGCGGCTCGACCTGCTGCGGGCTGCGGACGCCGTGCTCGTGCAGGAAATCAAGGCCGCCGGCCTTTACCGCTCCCTCTGGCAGTCGTTCGCGGTCCTCTTGCCCGTGCGCTCGGTGGGGGTGATGGGAGACGACCGCACCTACCAGTTCACCGCCGCCATCCGGGCGGTGGACTCCAAAGATGGCATGACCGCGGACTGGGCCCGCCTGCCCCACGACCTCTTGGCCCGGATTTCGAGTCGGATCGTCAACGAGGTGCGGGGGATAAATCGCGTGGTCTATGACGTGAGCAGCAAGCCTCCTTCCACGATCGAATGGGAATGACGGACGGACGGACGGGTGCGGGGAGGGCGTGTCGCTCGCGCCGGCCCCCAGCTCTTGATCTCTCGCCCCCCGCGCGGACATCGGCATGACTGAGTTCGTCCATCTCCACCTGCATACCGAGTACAGCCTGCTCGACGGGGCTATTCACGTTGACGAGCTCGTGGACGAGGCGGGCCGCCTGGGCATGAAGGCCATGGCCATCACCGACCACGGCAACCTGTTCGGAGCGGTGGCCTTCCACGACGCCTGCCGGGAAAGGGGCCTCCGGCCCATCCTGGGCTGCGAGATCTACGTGGCAACGGGAAGCCGCCTCGACAAATCAGCGGCCGGAATCACGGAGGCCTACAACCACTTAACCCTCCTCGCCTCCGACGCAAACGGCTACCACAACCTGGTGAAGCTGGTCTCCCTCGCCTATACCGAGGGCTTTTATCACCGGCCGCGAGTGGACAAGGAGCTCTTGGCGCGCCACCACGAGGGTCTCGTCGGCCTCTCCGGGTGCCTCTCGAGCGAGATCTCGGTCCACCTGCGCAACGGCCGGGAGGCCGCCGCCCTGGAGGCGGTCGGCCAGTTCACGGAGATCTTCGGTCGGGAACGCTTCTACTTGGAGATCATGGACCACGGCATCGAGGAGCAGCGGCGGGTTAACCAAGGCCTGCTCCGCCTCCGGGACCGGACCGGTCTTCCCCTCGTGGCCACCAACGACGCCCACTACCTGCATCGGGACGACCACCAGGCCCACGACGTGCTTCTGTGCATCGGCTCCGGGAAGAAAGTCCACGACAAGGACCGGCTGCGCTTCGACACCCAGGAGTTCTACCTCAAGAGCCCGCAAGAGATGGCCGCGCTTTTTCCGGACCACCCCGAGGCCATCCGCAATACGGTGCGCATCGCGGAGATGTGCGACTTCACGCTCAAGGGCGTCTCCAGCCTGCCCGCCTTCGACGTCCCCCCTGGCTTCACCGTGGACAGCTACTTCGAGAAGGTGACCCGGGACGGGTTCCGCGAGCGCCGCAGCCTCCTGGCCCCGCGGGCGGAAGCGGGTAGCCTGCGCTATCCGCTCAGCCTCTACGAGGAGCGTCTGGAGAAGGAGATTGGGGTCATCCACCGGGTGGGCTTCGCCGGCTACTTCCTGATCGTCTGGGACTTCATCCGCTACGCGCGCGAGCAGGGCATCCCGGTGGGTCCCGGACGGGGCTCGGCCGCGGGCAGCCTCGTCGCCTATAGCCTCCGCATCACCGACATCGACCCCATCGAGTACGACCTGATCTTCGAGCGCTTCTTGAACGAACAGCGGGTCAGCCCCCCCGACATCGACATCGACTTCTGCGAGGCCCGCCGGGGCGAGGTCATCGAGTACGTGACCCGCAAGTATGGCCGCGAGAACGTAGCCCAGATCATCACCTTCGGGACCATGAAGGCCAAGGCGGTGGTGCGGGACGTGGGCCGCGTGCTCGACATGACCTATGCCGAGGTCGACAAGATCGCGAAGATGATTCCCTTCGACCTGCGCATGACTCTGGATAAGGCGCTCGCCGAGTCTCCACCCTTGCAGGATGCCTATGAGAGAGACCCCAAGGTCAAGGAACTGATCGACATCTCGCGCCGCCTGGAGGGCACCACCCGCCACGCCTCCACCCACGCCGCGGGCGTGGTCATCTCCCCCCAACCCCTCACGGACGTGGTGCCGCTCTTCAAGGGCAGCACCGCCGACATCACCACCCAGTTCGACATGAAAGGGGTGGAGCGGGTCGGTCTCTTGAAGATGGACTTCCTGGGTCTGCGCACCCTCACCCTCATCGACAACTGCGTGAAGATGATCGCGGCCCAAACCGGCGAGCGCCTGGAGCCGGAGAAACTTCCGCTCGACGATGCCCGGACCTACGAATTGTTCACCCAGGGCCGCACCAGCGGTCTCTTCCAGTTCGAGTCGGACGGCATGCGCGACATCCTCAAGCGCTTCAAGCCCGACCAGCTGGAGCACCTGACCGCTCTCAACGCTCTCTACCGGCCGGGACCGATGCAGATGATCGATGACTTCATCCGGCGTCGGTACGGGCAGACCAAGGTCACCTACGAGCACCCCGCCCTGGAGCCAATCCTGAAGGGCACGTATGGGGTCATGGTCTACCAGGAGCAGGTCATGCAAATCGCCTCCGCTCTCGCCGGCTTTGCCCTGGGCGAGGCCGACATCCTTCGCAAGGCGATGGGCAAGAAGAACGCAGAGGTCATGGCCACCCAGAAGCAGACGTTTCTGGAGGGCTGCAAGGCCAGGGGCGTCCCCGAGAAGAAGGCGGGCCGGATCTGGGACCACATGGAGCAATTCGCGGGGTATGGCTTTAACAAGTCCCACTCCGCGGCTTACGCCTGGCTGGCTTACCAGACCGCATACCTGAAAGCGAACTACCCCCCCTTCTTCATGGCCGCCCTCCTCACCTCGGAACGCGCCAACACGGACAAGATGGTGAGCTACATCGGGGAGTGCCGGGAGATGGGGATCAACGTGCTCCCCCCCGACGTCAACCAGTCCGACATCTTCTTCACCGTGGTCGAAGGCCAACACCTCCGCTTCGGCCTGGCCGCCATCAAGAACGTGGGCGAGGGGGCGGTGGAGGCGGTGCTGCGCGCCCGCGCGGACGGCCCCTTCCGCTCCCTTTTTGATTTCTGCGAGCGCGTGGACTTGCGGGCGGTGAACCGGCGGGTGGTGGAGAGCTTCATCAAGAGCGGCTCCTTCGACTCCCTGGACTTCCGGCGGGCCGCCCTTTTCGCGGCCATCGACCGAGCGACGGAGGCGGGCCAGAAGCGACAGCGAGACTACGAGCAGGGCCAGTCCAGCCTGTTCGGGGAGGGGGGAGCGACGGGGGAGACCGCGACCGGGGGGGATCGGATACCCGACGCGGTACCCTGGGGAGAGGGCGAGCGGCTCGCCCACGAGAAGGAGTCCCTGGGCTTCTTCATCACTGGCCACCCCTTGGAGCGTTTTCGAGCCGAGCTCGCGCAGTGGGCCACCGCGACGACGGGCAGCCTCGCCGAGCGGGCGGAGGCCCCCGAGGTGACGCTGGGAGGGATCATCACCGCCCTGCGGCTCATCAAGACCCGCAAAGGCGACCGCATGGCCAGCTTCCTTCTGGAGGACCTCGAGGGCAGCGCCGAGGCCCTCGTCTTTCCGGAGACCTACAAGAAAATGGCCGGGCGGCTGGCCGATGACGAGCTGGTGCTGGTGAAGGGGAAAGCCGAAGTGCTCGACGAGGGTCGCGGCCGCCTCCTGGTCTCCGAGGTCCTGCCCCTCGAGGCCGCTAAGCTCGCCCAAGCCCGCTACGTGACCATCCGGGTCCCCCTCGCGGTCTGGGACCGCTCCAAGGGGGAGAGGCTCCGCGATATACTCGGGTCGCACCGCGGCGAGTGTCCGGTGACCCTGGAGTTGGTGCGGCCGGGGGCCTTCGCGGTGGCCCTGGCCCCGAGCGCGTACTATCGGGTCAAGCCCGACGCTCTGCTCCGGGACGAGGTCGAGGCCCTGCTGGGCCCGGGGACACTGATCCTGGCCCGTACGAACGGCGCGGCACAAGGGCAAGCCTGATGGCCAACGGCGACTTTGAAGCTCCCCTCCTGGATCTGCAGAAGCGGATCGACGCTCTGGCCGCGTTCCCCGGGGACGAAGCCAAGGAGAAGGAAGCCAAGCGCCTGCGCGCCGAGCTCGACGAGAAGCGCCGCGACGTCTTCGCCCGACTCACGCCCTGGCAGAAGACGCTGGTAGCCCGGCATCCGAACCGGCCCTACACCCTCGACTACGTCCAAGCCCTCTTCACGGAGTGGACGGAGGTGCACGGGGACCGGAGATACGCGGATGACCCGGCCCTGGTTTGCGGCTTCGCGCTCTACAAGGATCGACCCGTGGCCGTGATCGGCCACCAGAAGGGTCGCGACACCAAGCAGAAGATTTATCGCAACTTCGGCATGCCCAAGCCGGAGGGCTACCGGAAGGCGCTCCGCGTGATGCGATTGGCGGAGAAGTTTTCGCGTCCCCTCATCAGCCTGGTGGACACCCCGGGGGCCTACCCGGGGGTGGACGCGGAGGAGCGGGGGCAGGCGGAGGCCATCGCCTTCAACCTGCGCGAAATGGCGGGCCTGCGGACACCCATCGTGGTCACCATCACCGGGGAAGGGGGCAGTGGGGGCGCCCTCGCCATCGCGGTGGGCGACCGCGTGAACATGCTTGAGCACGCCGTGTACTCGGTCATTTCCCCCGAAGGCTGCGCGTCCATCCTCTGGCGCGATGCGGGGCGGGCGGAAGAGGCGGCTACCGCAATGAAGATCACGGCCGGGGACCTGAAGCAGCTCGGCCTCGTGGACCAGATCGTGCCCGAACCCCCGGGAGGCGCCCACGTGGCCCCCGAGATGCTCTTCAAGAACCTCGACGCCGTGCTGTCGGCCCAGCTCGGGGAGCTCACCGCCTTGAGCCCCGAGGCCCTGCTGGAGGCCCGCTACCAGAAGTTCCGGAACATGGGCCGCGCGGGTCGGGAGTTCCTGGAGGCCCCGCCCTGAACGTCCTCCGCCGGGTCCCCCGGGCCCGGACAATCGCGGCCCCCGGGGCCACCCCCGGGCGTGCCCGCCGCTAACCCCCTAAACACCGCCGCCGGTAGAATGATCGAGTGGAGGCGCATAATTGCGGTCGTCATTCCGCCCGCGTCGTGCCCCTCGCGCCCGGAGCCACGGGCTCGGGCGACGAACGCCGACGAACACCTAAGAGAGCCCCCAGCCCCGGGGAGCCGCTGATCGCGCGCGGGTCGTCCCGCACGGCTTTCCCCTTCCCGCTTTCATGACCCCCGACGCCACGCGTACGTTGCGGAGGGCTCTCCTGGGCCTCCTGGTGGTGGTGACGGCCGCGGTGGCCTGGAGCCTGCGCCGGCCGCCGCCACCCCCTCCGGCGGCCGGTCCGACCGGCACCCAGTCCTCGGGGGCCAGCTTCGGGGGGCTCGTCTATCGGAGCTTCCAGGAAGGGAAGGAAAACTACGTCGTCCGCGCTCGGGCCAGTGCGGGTCAGGACCAAGAGGGAATGCATCTTCAAGGTGTCGAGGTGACTTTCCCCCGCATGGTCGACGGAAAGCCGGCCGACTCCACCGTCTCCTCCGAGGAGTGCCTCTACGATCCCGTCCGCCAGAAAGCGTTCTTCCACGGTCACGTGCGGGTGGTGACGGGGGAGGGGCTCGAACTGGAGACGGAGTCCTTGAGCTACCGGGGCGATCAAGGACGGGCGGAGAGCAAGGAAGCCGTCCGGTTCAAGCGCAACACCCTCTCCGGAAGCTCCACCGGCCTCGTTTATCAAGCGGGGGAGGGCCGAATCGAACTCCTGGCCGACGCCGTCCTGCACATCGAGAACGGCGGCGACCGTCCCCCCACCGAGATCCGAAGCGCCTACGCCTCCGCCATGCGTGACCAGTCCGCGGTGCGCTTCGACGGCGACGTGCAAGTCACCCAGGACGCGGACAGCCTCCGAGCCGACCACCTCACCCTCGACCTGACCTCCGACCGCGAGGCTATCGACCACGCGCTGGCCCTCGACAACGTCGAGGCGCGGACGGGCGCCGCCTCCGCGCTGCCCGGGGTTCCCTCCACCGCGGGCCGGGGCCCGCGCATCCTGCGTTGCCGCCGCCTGGCCATTTGGTTCCGCGAGAACCGTCAGCCGCAGGAGGCGACCGCGGTTCGGAACGCGGAACTCGAGGCCTTCCCCGGCCCCGGCGAGCCCCCCGAGCACCGCCGCCTCCAGGCCCACGCCATCACCTTCCGCTTCGACGAGGAAGGGCGGCTCCAGCAGGTGGAGGCCGGGGTGGGCGTGCTCCTGAGCGCGGAGCCCATTCCCCCCGCCCAGGCCCTGCCCCGCACCGTACGCTGCGAAAGCCTCACGGCCATTATCGACCCTCTTCTCGGTGACCTGCGGACGGCCGACTTCGCGGGCTCCGTGGAGTTCACGCAGGGGAAGCGGCGGGCCACCAGCCAGACCGCGCGGTACGACCAGGCCCTGTCCACCCTCAACCTCAGCCTCCAGCCCCGCCTCGTGGACGAGGAGCAGGGGAGCGATCTCCGGGCCGACGGCATCGACCTCGGCACCCAGAACGGAAACCTGGCCGCGCGTGAAAACGTGCGCCACCTCTTCGCGGGCAAGCACGGTCCCCTGCGCTCGGGCGCCCTGGCCCGCGACACCCCGACCGTGATCATCGCGGACAAACTCGACTACGACGGGGCCTCCCACACCGCCCGCTACCAGGACAATGCCCTCCTCCGCTCCGGTCAGGACGAGACCCGCGCGCCCCTGATCATCCTGGAGGAGCCGGTGGGCGCTCCGCGCCGCCTCCGCGCGCGGGGAGGGGTGGTCTCAGTCCTGAACCCGCACTCCTCCTCAACCCCGGGGAAGCCGCCCGCTCCCGTGGAGGTGCGGGGGCGGGAAATGGTCTATGAGGAAGCGAAGCAACGGATCGTCTACACCGGGGAGGTCGCCATCCGCCAGGGGGACATCCGGTCGAAGAGCCCCGAGGCCACCGTGTTCCTGTCCCCGGACGGCTCGGCCGTTAAGACGGTGGTGGCGGGGGAGCCGGTGGAGGTGGTGCAGGGGGAGCGCAAGGGTGTGGGGGCGCGTGGCACCTACACCCCGGACACCGAGACCTTCAATCTGGTCGGAGAGAAGGTGACCGTCAACGACCCCACCCAGCAGGTGGAGGGCCGATCTTTGACCTTCCATGTGGGCGACGATAGGATCCTCGTCGATGGCCGGGAGGAGGTCCGCACCGAGTCCATCTTCAAACGGGCTCCCCCGAAGAAATGAGATGACGATCCTCCGAGCCGCCGCTCTGACCAAGTCCTACGGCCGGCGCGTCGTGGTGGGAGAGGTGAACCTCGACATCCAGAACGGGGAGGTGGTGGGCCTTCTGGGCCCGAACGGAGCGGGTAAGACCACCACCTTCTACATGGTCGTGGGCCTGACCCGGCCCGACCGCGGCCAGGTCTTCCTGGGCGACGAGGACATCACCGCCCTTCCCATGTACCTGCGCGCGAGGGCGGGAATCGGCTATCTGCCCCAGGAGGCCAGCGTCTTCCGCCGGCTGACCACGGAGGAGAACGTGCTCGCCATCCTGGAGATGCTGGGCCTGCCCGCTTCCCAGCGCCGGCCGCGCGCGCGGAGCCTGCTCGAGGAGCTGGGCATCCTGGCCAAGGCCCGTCAGCCCGCCTACACCCTCTCCGGGGGGGAGCGCCGGCGGCTCGAGATCTGCCGCGCCCTGGCCACCTCCCCCTCTTTCATCCTCCTGGACGAGCCCTTTGCCGGCATAGACCCCATCGCGGTCATCGACATCCAGAAGATCATCGCCCACCTGAAGGATCGCGGGATCGGTGTCCTGATCACGGACCACAACGTCCGCGAGACCTTGAAAATCACGGACCGGGCCTATATTCTGAGGGACGGCAATGTATTCCGTTCCGGGACCCCTCGCGCGCTGGCCTCCGATCCGGAGGTACGCCGGGTTTACCTCGGCGAGGCCTTCCATCTCGACGACCGTGGCCCCGAGGCCTGAGGACAGCGGAGCGCGACGCTCCGGGGTCTGAGCTTGGCCATCCACCAGAAGTTGGGGCTCTCCGCCCGCCTCTCCCAGAGGCTCATCCTCACCCCCTCCCTCCAGCAGGCCATCAAGCTGCTCCCCCTGACCACCCTGGAGCTGGCGGAGGTCCTGGAGCAGGAGGTGATGGAGAATCCCCTGCTGGAGGAGGTGCCCGCCCAGGAGGTCGCCGCGGAGGAGGTGGCCCAGGAGGAAGCCAAGGAGGAGCAAGCCCGGACCGATCCCCTGAAGGACATCGAGATCGAGAAGTTCTTCGAGGATTACTTCGACGACGGGGCAGCGCGGCGCAGCCGGCCCTCCGAGGTGCCGGAGATGCCCCCCATCGAGAACACCCTCACCGAGTCCCCCGACCTCTACGACCACCTCCTTTGGCAACTCCACATGTCGCCGTCGGACGAGCTCACGGTCGAGATCGCGGAAGCGATCATCCACAACCTGGACGAGGACGGGATGTTGCAGGCCTCCCTGGAGGAAATCGCGAACATGGGCCCCTACCCGCCGGAGGAGGTTCAGAAGGCCCTGGACGCGGTCCAGGCCCTGGACCCGCGGGGGGTCGCCGCCCGGGACCTCACGGAATGCCTCCGCCTCCAGCTTAAGTTCCTCGGGTTGGAGGGCTCTCCCGCCGACGTCATGGTCCGCGACTACCTGAAGCAGCTCCAGAGCCATCAGTACGCCGAGATCGGCCGCCAGATGGCGCTCACCCCCGAGGAGGTGTCCCAGCACCTGGAGATCATCCGTCGCGAGCTGGACCCCAAGCCGGGCAGCAAGTACTGCCCCGACCGCGCGACCTACATCCTGCCTGACGTGTTCGTGGTCAAGGAGGGCGACGACTACAAGATCGTGCTGAACGACGACGGGCTGCCCAAGCTGCGAATCAGCCCCACCTACCGGAGGATGCTGGACGAGAAGGAGGCGGGCTCGGAGGAGACGCGGAACTACGTGAAGGACAAGCTCCGCAGCGCGCTCTGGCTGCTCAAGAGCGTCGACCAGCGCCAGCGCACCATATACAAGGTCGCGGAGTCCATCGTGCGCCACCAGCGCGCCTTCCTGGACCACGGCGTCACGCAGCTGAAGCCGCTGGTCCTGCGCGATGTGGCCACCGACATCGGCATGCACGAGTCCACCGTCTCCCGGGTGGTGGCCAACAAGTACATGCACACTCCGCGCGGGGTCTACGAGCTGCGCTTCTTCTTCCACAGCGGGATCACCTCCACCATGGGGGAAGCCATAAGCTCCGTGACCATCAAGGACCGAATTCGCAAGATGATCGACAACGAGGACACCGCCCATCCCCTTTCCGACTCCCGCATTGCCGAAGTGCTGGAGGCGGACGGCCTGCCGCTGGCCCGGCGGACGGTGGCCAAGTACCGGGAGGAGTTGCGCATCCCCCCCTCCAACCTGCGCAAGGCGGTCCACTGAAACCCGCAGGGAAGCGCCGGCCGGGAGGTGAGGGGATGAGGATCGAGTTCACGGGGCGTCATGCGGAGGTACCCCCGGAGATAAAGAGGCTGGCAGAGCGAAAGCTCGCGAAGCTGGCCCGGGTGCTTCCTAGCGGCATCATCCGCGCCCACGTGATCGTGACCACGGACAAGCACCGGCAGATCGCGGAGGTCAGCGTTCACTCCAAACACCTGGACCTGACCGCCGAGGAGGCGAGCTCGGATCTGGGAGCCTCGCTCTCCACCGTAATCGACAAGCTGACGCGTCGGGCCCAGCACCAGGTGGGCAAGTGGCGGACGCGCAAGCGGGCGGGGCCGGACCGCACCCGACTCCGCCCCCCCGAGGAGCAGCCGGCGGAACTCGGGCCCCGGGTCATCCGCAGCCGTCGCTTCCCGTTGAAGCCAATGACCCTGGACGAAGCGGCCCTCGAGGTGGGCCACAGCCCGGAGGGCTTCCTGGTCTTCCGCGACGCCGCCACCGAGCGGGTGAGCGTGCTCTACAAGCGGAAGGACGGAAACCTGGGCCTCATAGAGCCCGAGGCCTGATGCGCGGGGTAGCCTCCCCGCGCCCCCGGTCGGCGGAGTCGGCCCGGAAGGGGAAGGGTCGGCGGGGGGGGAAAAGGGGGCGGGCTCTCCCCGCCCCCGCCGGGACCGCGGTCTCGGTGCGGGACCTCCTGGGACCGGAGGCCGCGGCCCTGCAGCTCCGCATCGCGGCGGGGCGGGCGGGCCTCGATCACGAGGTCCAGCAGTCCCGGGTCCAGCGGCCCGGCCTCGCCCTCACCGGCTACACGGACTACGTCCGCTACGGCCGCGTGCAGATCATGGGGGCGAGCGAAATCGGATACCTGCGCAAGCTCAGCCCCCGGCGCCGGGCGGCCATCCTGGCCAAGCTCGCCCGCTGCCGGATTTCCTGCTTCGTGGTGACCAAAGGGCTCGCCCCGCCCCCGGAGCTGCTGGCCGCCGCCGAGGCCCGCGGCATCCCGCTGCTCCTCACCCCCCTGGAGTCCACCCCCCTCATCAAGCACCTCTCGAGCTTTCTGGACGAGCGGCTGGCCCTGCGGCTGCATCTCCACTCGGTGCTGATCGATGTGTTCGGCCTGGGCGTGCTGATCATGGGCGAGAGCGGGATCGGAAAGTCGGAATGCGCGCTCGACCTCATCGACCGCGGCCACCGCCTGGTGGCCGACGACGTGGTGGAGATCAAGCGCATGGCGGACACCTTGGTGGGATCCTCCCCCGACCTCACCCGGTACCACATGGAACTGCGCGGGCTGGGGGTGATCAATATCAAGGACCTCTACGGCGTCTCCTCGATCCGCCTCTCTAAACGGGTGGAGCTCGTGCTGAACCTCGAGCGCTGGGAAGCGGGCAAGGAGTACGACCGCTTGGGGCTCCAGGGCGAGACCTTTCTGATTCTCGGGGTGGAGGTTCCCCTCCTCCGGATGCCGGTGGCCCCCGGGCGCAACATAGCCATCCTGGCCGAGGTCGCCGCCCGCAACCAGCTCCTCAAGGAGCGGGGCTATGACGCTGCCCGGCGCTTCGCGGATCGGGTGGACGAGATGATTGAGGGGGAGGGAGAGCCGGTCCTGGGGCGGGCGGCGGGTGCGCGCCCGCGGCGGAGGGCGCGCGCGAGGAGCCGGGCGTGAGCCCGCGGCCGGGGGCCGGTCCCCGCATCCTCATGATCACCGGCCTCTCCGGCTCCGGGAAGACCCACGTCTCCCGGGCCCTCGAGGACATCTCTTGGTTCTGTGTGGACAACCTGCCGACCCCCCTCATCCCGCGCTTTGCGGAGCTGATCCGCGGATCCCGCCAGCTCCAGCGCTCGGCCCTGGTCGTGGACGTGCGCGAACCGGGATTTCTGAAGCGCTTCCCCCAGGTCTACCGGAAGCTCCGCGAGAAGGGGGTAGCGGCCAGCCTCCTCTTCCTGGAGGCAGATGAGAAGGTGCTCGTGCGGCGCTTCAGCGAGACCCGCCGGCCCCACCCCCTGGCCGTGAACCAGCCCGCCATCGACGGGATCCGGGAGGAGCGGGAGGCCTTGCGCCCGATCCGCAAGATGGCGGATCTCATCCTGGACACCTCCCAATACACCGTGCATCAGCTCCGCGACTACATCCGGGAACACTACGACGTGCGCGGGGAGTCCCCTCTGGTGGTCTCCGTGGTCTCCTTCGGCTACAAATACGGTGTTCCCTCGGAGGCCGACCTCGTGTTCGACGCGCGCTTCCTTCCCAACCCGAACTTCGTCCCCTCCCTGAAGTCCTTGACCGGTCACCACCCCCGGGTGGTGCGCTTCCTCCGCCGGCAGAAGGAAACCGCCACCTTCCTCGCCCGGCTAAGGGGCTTCCTGGCCTACGCCCTGCCGCGCTACTTGAAGGAGGGAAAGACGTACCTCACGATCGGGATCGGTTGCACCGGGGGCCGGCATCGTTCGGTGATGATCGCGAACGCGCTGGGGGCGGCGCTCCCCCGCGGGCACTACACCATCCACGTTTATCATCGGGATTTGAGGCCCGCATGAGGGGGGCAGGGGAATGATCGGCATCGTGGTGGTGACCCACGGGCGAGTGGCGGAGGAGCTGGTCCAGGCCGCGCGCGCGATCGTGGGAGAGATCCCCGCCATCGCGGCTGTCTCCATCGGCTGGACCGACGACGCGTCCGTGGCCAAGGAGGCGATCGCGCGGGCCCTGGCCGAGGTGGGGGGCGGGGATGCCCTGATTCTCACCGACATGTTCGGGGGGACCCCCACCAACCTCAGCCTGCCTTTCCTCTCCCCACGCTTGGAGATTGTGACCGGCGTGAACCTTCCCATGCTGATCAAGCTCACGACTCTACGGGAGGGCGATCTCCTGGAGGTGGCGCGGGCCGTGCGCGAGCAGGGGAAGGGGGCCATCTACGTTACCAGCGAGGTCCTCGAGAAGAAGCCGACTTGACCCGGAGAGAGGTCCGGATTACGAACCGGCTGGGGCTGCACGCGCGGGCGGCCGCGCGGTTCGTACACACCGCGAACCGCTTCTCTTCCCACATCACGGCCAGCCGGGAGGGGAAAACCATGGACGGGAAGTCGATCCTGGGCATCCTGCTCTTGGCCGCCTCTCAGGGGACGGTCTTGGAGCTGGCCGCGGACGGGGACGACGAGGTGGCGGCGCTAGACGCCCTGGTCAAGCTTGTGACCAGCGGCTTCGGGGAAGATCGGTGAGCAGGGCACGGGGGTCCGCCGCGTGGGAATGATGGAGCTCAAGGGCACGGGGGTCTCGCCCGGGATTGCGGTGGGGCACGCCCTCATCGTGGAGCGGGACGCCGCCCCCGCCTTCCGCCTCATCCTCGCCCCGGAGGAGGTGGAGCGCGAGGTCGAGCGTCTGACCTCGGCGGTGGACGCCTCGCGGGCTCAGGTCCAGGCGGTCAAGGACCGGCTCTCCCGGGAGGCCGGGCTGCCCCACGCTTACATCTTCGACGCCCATCTGCTCATGCTCGAGGACCCCCTCCTCCGCGACCGCGCGCTGGCAGTCATCCGGGACGACCACGTGAACGCGGAGTGGGCCTTGCGCACGGTTGCCGACCAGCTCCACGCCCTATTCAACGAGTTCACGGACGCCTACCTACGGGAGCGGAGCACCGACCTGGACGACGTGCTCGGTCGGGTCCAGCTGAATCTGGCGGGCGAAGCGGACGCGCTCTCCCTGTCGCGCTTGCCCCGCAACGTCGTGCTGGTGGCTTCCGACCTGACGCCCTCGCAGGCGGCGGAGCTCGACTGGAAGAAGGTCCTGGCCGTGGCCACGGATGTCGGTTCCTCCACCTACCACACCGCCATAATCGCCCGCTCCCTCGCCATTCCCGCGGTCGTGGGCCTGAAGGATGCCACCCGGCGGATACCGCCCGGCAGCCTGGTGGTGGTGGACGGAACCCGGGGCGAGGTCGTGGTGGAGCCCTCGGGCCCGACCCTGGCCGGCTTTCGGGCCACCCAGGAGCGGGACCGCCAAGAGGAGCAACGGCTGCAAGGCACGCGGGGCCTGGCCGCGGTCACCCGCGATGGCGTCACCGTCCGCCTCCAGGCCAACATCGAGTTCCCGGAGGAGGCGGCGACCGCGCTCCTCTACGGCGCGGAAGGCATCGGCCTCTTCCGCTCCGAGTACCTCCTGGGGCGCGCACAGCGTTGGCCCTCCGAGGAGCGGCAGCTGGACGTCTACCGACGCCTGTTGGACCAGATGCGGCCCTTTCCGGTGACGGTGCGCACCTGGGACGTGGGCCTCGAGGAGCTGGCCCCGGGGGGGCCGAGCTGCCCCAACCCCGCGCTCGGAGAACGGGCTCTCCGCCTCCTGCGGCGGTCCCCGGAGCCCTTCCGCGTGCAGCTGCGAGCCCTCCTGCGGGCCGCCGAGCACGGCCCCCTACGGGTCATGTTTCCCTTCGCGGGCGGCCCCGCCGACCTCCGGCTCGCCCTCGACACTCTGGAGGAAGCGCGCGCGGAGCTCCGTCGCGAGGGTCTGTCCTTCTGCGAGGACGTGTGCGTGGGTCTGAACCTGGAAGTCCCGAGCGCGGCCCTGACCGCCGACCTCCTGGCCCCTGACGTGGAGTTCTTCAGCGTGGGCACCAACGACCTCATCCAATACTTGCTGGCCGTGGACCGGGCGGACCCCCGGGTGGCCGCCCTTTACCAGCCGCTCCATCCGGCCGTGCTGCGCATCATCCACCAGGTCGTGCAGGCGGCGGACGCCCAGGGGGTACCCGTCTCCCTCTGCGGGGAGATGGCCGCCGATCCCCTGGCCGCTCTCCTCCTCCTCGGTCTGGGGGTGCGCGAGCTCTCCATGACCCCGGCCGCCATTCCCCGGGTCAAGGCCGCCCTGCGCGAGGTCCGCGCGGACCGGGCCCGGGAAGTCGCCCTCTACTGCCTGTCCATCCGCACCGCGGAGGAGATCGAGGACACGCTTCGACGCGAGCTGGCGGGGGCCCTGCTCCCCGCCGAACTACCAAAGGAGTGACAAGGTGTCGGAGATTCCAAAGAGGGTAGAGAAGCCGTGGGGCCACGAGATTTGGTGGGCCCTCACGGACCGCTACGTCGGCAAGATCCTCCACGTCAAGAAGGGGGAGAGCCTCTCCCTCCAGTACCACGAGGTCAAGGAGGAGACGATCCGGGTGCAATCGGGACGGCTTCTACTGGAGACCCGGCCCCCCGGCCAGGAGGGCGAGCTACGGCGGATCGAGATGGAACCGGGCGATGTCTTCCACATCGCGCCCGGCGTCCTCCACCGCATGACGGGCCTGGAGGACTGCGACATTTTCGAGGTCTCCACCCCCGAGCTGCAGGACGTGGTGCGGCTGGAGGACCGCTACGGTCGGGCGGGAACGAGCAAGCCCTGACCGGCGGCCGCGAGCGGCTCGGGGGTCCGCTGCTTCCTGCTCTCCCGGGAGTCGTGCGGAGGCTAGTAACGCTTTAGGTCCCGGATCGCCGCCGCGATCGTCGAGACCTGGGGCAGGATGGCGTCCTCCAGCACCGGGTTGTAGCCGACAAAAGTATCGAGGGCCCCGATGCGTCGAACGGGGGCATCCAGGTTCTCGAACAGCTCGTCCGCGATGCGGGACGCGATCTCCGCTCCGTAGCCCCAGGATCGCGCGTCCTCGTGGGCCACGATGACCTTGCCCGTCTTGCGCACGCTCCGGGCCACGCTCTCCCAGTCGTAGGGTGAGAGCGAGCGCAGGTCCAGGATCTCGGTCTGGATCCCCTCCGCCTCCAGCTGCCGGGCGGCCACCAGCGAACGCTGGACCAAGGCCCCGAAGGTCACGACCGTCACGTCCGATCCCGTGCGCTTCACCGCCGCCTGGCCGAAGGGGATCCTGTATTCGGGGCCCGGATACTGGCCCTTGTTGTAGGTCTGGCGGTAGAGGTGCTTGTGCTCGAGGAATAGGACGGGGTCGTCGCAGCGGATGGCGGTGCGGAGAAGGCCGTTCGCATCCTGGGCGTTGGAAGGTATGACCACGCGCAGGCCGGGAATGTGGGTGAACAAGACCTCCCCGCACTGACTGTGGTAGATGGCGCCCCCCTGCAGGTAACCCCCGTAGGTGACGCGGATGACGACCGGGCACTTCCAAGCCCCCGCCGAGCGCCAGCGGATGAGGGCGAGCTCGTTACGGATCTGCTGGAAGGCGGGCCAGATGTAGTCGATGAACTGGATCTCCACCACGGGCTTCAGCCCCCGGGTGGCCATGCCGATGGCCCGGCCCACGATGTTGGCCTCTGCGAGCGGAGAGTTGAAGACGCGCTCGGAGCCGAACTTGCGCTGCAGGTTGTAGGTGACCTTGAAGACGCCGCCCTTGCCCTTCACCAGGGGGAGATTTTCCTCGCGGCTGCAGTCGGCCACGTCCTCCCCGAAGACAACGATGCGGCGGTCACGGCCGAGCTCGTCGTGGAGGCAGGCGTTCAGAAGGTCCACCATCGTCTTGGGATCCCCGGTGGGGGCGGGCTCCGTGGCGAAGGCATCGGAGGTGGGATCCACATCAGGCGAATAGACGTGGAGGGTCACGCTCTCCGCCTCGGGGGAGGGCGCGGCGAGGGCGGCGTCGGCGGCCGCCGCCACCTCGCGGTCGGCGTCCTCGCGGAGGGCGGCCAGCTCCTCGGCGGTGGCCACGCCCTCCGCCAGGAGGCGCTGGGGGTAGGAGACGAGGGGGTCGCGGCGGGCGGCCTCCTCCCGCTCCGCGGGAGGCCGGTAGAGGGTCTCGTCGTCGGAGAGGGAATGAGAGTAGGGCCGGATCACATGGGCGTGGACGAGGGCCGGGCCCTGGCGCGCCCGGCACCAGGCCACCGCCTCCTGGAGGACGGTCAGGCTGGCCAGGGGATCGCAGCCGTTCACCTCCCGCACGAGCAGGTTGGGAAAGGAAGCCAGGAGGCGCGAGACGCTACCCCCCGCCGTCTGCACCTCCACCGGGACCGAGATGGCGTACCCGTTGTCCTCCACCAGGTAGAGGACGGGCAGACGGCGATTGCAGGTGGTGTTCAGGCTCTCCCAGAACTCGCCCTCCGAGGTGGTGCCGTCGCCGGCCGAGCAGTAGACGACCTCGTCGCTCGCGAAGGCCAGGGGCGGGGCAAGCGCCCCCGCCTCCCGGGCCAGATAGAGGCCCGCCTCCGCGCAACCCGTGGCCTGGAGGAACTGGGTGCCGGTGGGAGAGGACTTGGTCACCACGTGCAGTCGGGAATGACCCCAGTGGGACGGCATCTGGCGCCCTCCCGAGGTGGGGTCGTCCTTGGCCCCCACCGCCGCCAGCATCATTTCCGTGGGCGTCATCCCGAGCTGGAGCATGAGGGCCCGGTCCCGGTAGTAGGCGTAGAACCAGTCGTGCCCGGGCTTCAAAGCCAGGCCCGCGGCCACCAGCACCGCCTCGTGCCCGGCCCCGCTGATCTGGAAGAAGATCTTGTTCTGGCGCTTGAGCTGGATTTCCCGGTCGTCCAGCCTCCGGGAGAGATACATAGTCCGGTAGATTCCGAGAAGGCGTTTGCGGTCGAGCACTAGGTCTTTGTCGAGAGACTGGATGGCCAAGGCATCCCTCCCCGAGAGCGGCCGCGCGAGCGTCCGATCCGGGCGCGAAACCGGCCAGAGCCCATATCTTACCGCAGGGCCCCCGAATTGGTACCCTCGGCCGCCCCCGGCCTATTCCTCCCGCAACTGCTGCCCGCGAGCAACGTGACCCCAGGTCACGACGCCGACCGGGAGCGCCTCAGCCGAGCAGCAACTCGCGGAGGAATCCGGGGCCCAGGGCCGTCCGGGCCGGCACGAAATCACCCGCGATGCCCACCAGCCGGTCCGCGAGGTCCGGCTTCCGGGTGAGGCGGCGGGCCACCGCGTTCCCCAAGGCGGGCCAGGTCACGACAAACTGGATCAAGTGGTTGAACCGGAACTTGTCCCGCGTCGCCTCCCGCCGAAGCCGGTCATACTCCGTGAGGTCCCGCGTGCGGCCCCCCTTGAGGGCCCGGTCCGCCACCTCCGCCGCGAGCTCAGCGCTCCGCAGGGCGAGAGTCACGCCCTCTCCGGTGAAAGGATCGAAGAACCCGGCGGCGTCGCCGACGAGGAGGGCCCCGGGGGCGGAGACCTGGCGGGCCTCCAGAGCCAGGGGGCCGATCGCGCGGGGGGAGGCGAGGAGGCGGGCCTGGGCGAGCCGCTCCGCCAGACGCGGCCAACGGAGAAGCGTCTTTCGATAAAACGCCTCCAGGTCGCCCGCGGCCGCCGCCATCCCGCCGCGGTCCAGGACGAAGGCCACGTTGGCGCAGGTCGGGGAGAGGGGGGCCACCCCGCAATAGCCGCCGCCGCCCACGTGCATCTCGCCATGGTCGGTGAGACCCTCCATTCCTTCCCAGTGGCCCCGCACCGCGAACTTATGCCCGCGGGGAGACTCGCGGAGCAGGCCCAGGTCCCGCGCCACGCGACTGCGGCGGCCGTCCGCCCCCACCACCAGCCGCGCCTCCGAGCTCTTCGGGCCGTGGCCGTTCTCCCAGGCCACGCCTACCACCGATCCCCGGTCCCGGAGCAGGCCGGTGACCCGGCTCCCTTCCTTCACCTCCACCCCCGCGGCTCGCGCCCGCCCCAGGAGGGCGAGGTCGAGGGCGTCGCGGCGCACCGCAAAGCCGGGCTCCCGACCGTCCCCGTAGTGGCCGGCGAAGGTCGTGCCGTCTGAAGAGGTGAGGGTCATGCCCCGCAGGGCATGCGGACGAAGGGCCCGCACGGCGCCGTCCGCGTCCAACGCCCTGAGCAGACGCCAAGCCTCGGGCGAGACGCCCTCCCCGCAGACCTTGTCCCGGGGGAACCGTGCGGCATCCATGAGCAGGACGTCGTGGCCGCGCTGGCGCAGCAGGAGGGCCATGGCGGAGCCGGCGGGGCCCCCGCCCACCACGATCGCGTCTCTCATGGCTCGGGCCCGCCATTGCCCCCGCGCTCCGCGACCGCCACCAGCCGGTAGGGAAAGCGGCGCCAAATCCGGACTCGGCGGAGGTCGGCGGCGGCGAAGGCCTCCTCGAGTTCGTGGGGGCGGAAGCCCCGTTGCACGGACACCAGCCCGTCGGCCACGCTGACCGGGCTCCGGAAGAGGAACGGGAAGACGGCCTGGCCGAAGAGCAGGGGCACGCGGGCCCGCCGGAGGTCGTTCACCACCAGGGCGCGGCGGGCGAGGGAGAAGAGCGCGCGCAGCACCCCCCCGACCTCGGGTTCGTCGAAGTGATGGAGGAAGAGGGAAACCGTGACCACGTCGAATGAGAGGGGGGCGAAGGGCAGTCTGCGCACGTCCGCCACTACCCGGTGGACGCCCGGGGGCGCCTGCCGCAGGTGGAGCAGCTTGAGGTCCACGCCCACGACCATGATCCGCGAGGGAGTCGTCCGTAGCAGCCAGGCCGGAAGGTCGGCGGAGCCACAGCCCACGTCCAGGACCCGCGCTCCCTCCTGGAGGAAGGGCCGCACCGCGCGCAGCAGGCTCCGCCGGCCGCCTAGCCACCGGTTCACGAGTCTTAGGTCGCCTAGGCTCCGCAGCGCCTCCTCCTCCGCGACCCCGACGTCGAGGCGCTCCGCCTCCCGCGAGCGCTGGCGGAGGTCGATCACTACCGGAACTCCATGAGGGCGAACTCCGCGCCGAAGCCGGGCCCGAAGGCGCCCAGGACTCCCCGGGCCCCTGGGGGCGGGCGATGGGCGCGGAAGATCTCGTGGAGGACGAAGAAGACCGTCACCGAGCTCATGTTCCCATGCTCGGAAAGCACGGCTTCGGTGGGGGCGAGATCGGTGGGGCCGAGGCCGAGGCACTCGCTCATGAGCTCGATGATGCGCCGTCCCCCCGGGTGCAGGATCCAGCGAGCGATGTCCTCCCGGCGTAGCCCCCGCGGCTTCAGGAAGGACTCCACCGCGCCCACTACGTGCCGTCGCAGGAAGGGGGTCAGGCCCTTATCAAGGACGATTTGGAGACCCTGGTTCCGCAGGCGAAAGCCCATGAGATGGGTCGTACCGGGGAAGAAGAAGCTCTCCGTGTCGAGAATCTGGCCGAGCGCGGGGCCGCGGGCGAGCGGATGCTCCCGACCCACGAGGACGGCGGCTGCCCCCCCGTCTCCGAAGATCGCGGAGGAGACGACGTTGGTGGGGGAGCGGTCCCAGCGCTGGAAGGTGAGGCTGGAGAACTCCATGGCCAAGACAAGGGCGGTCCGGGAGGGGTGGGCGGCCAGGTAGTCGGCGGCGCGGGCCAAGCCCACGACGCCGCCCGCGCAGCCGCTCTCCGTGATGGGGAGCCTCACCAGCCGCGGGCCCATGCCCAGCTCGTTGGCCACATACGCTTCCAGGGCCGGGATCATGAAGCCCGTGCAGGAAACGCTCACCACCAGGTCCACGTCCTTAGCGGCCAGGCCCGCGGCCGCCAAGGCCCGCCGGGCCATGTCGACCCCCGCGGAACGGGCGATGGCGCAGTAGCGGTCGTTCTGGGCCTCGAAGTCGCCGGGGGCAAAGGCCTCCGAGATGGGAACCACGCTGGCCCGCCGCTTGACCCCCGCCGAGGCGTACACGGAGAGGAGGCGGGAGGCGTCTCCGTTGCCGCTCTCCTCCAGCCAGGAGCGCACCCACCGGGTGACGACCTCCTGGTCGTAGCGGTACGGCGGAAGGAACCGCTCCACGGCGAGGAGGGTGGGCATGTACGGGACGCTTCTCTCGGGTTTCCGGGACGCTCTGGGCTAGGAACCGCCTGGCCGGCTCAGAAGGGCACGTCGTCGTCGGAGGCCTGGAAGTCGCTGGCGGGGGGACTGCCCGCCACCTCCGGCGGGGGCGCCGGCCCCCCGCCGCGGGGGCCGCCCTCGCCACGGGAGCCCAGGAGCACGAGCTTCGAGTTGGGGCCGCTGATCCGAATCTTGGTCGTGTTGCGCTTGTTGCCGTCCTTGTCCGTCCACTCGTCGTAGCGGATGCTGCCCTCGAGGTAGACCTGGCGACCCTTGGTCAGGTAGTCACGCACAACCTGGGCCGGCTTGCCGAAGACCTCGACCCGGTGCCACTCCGTGCGCTCCTGCTTCTGCCCGCTCTTGTCCGTCCAGGCCTCGTTGGTGGCCAGGGAGAAGTTGGCGATGGGCTCTCCCCCCTGGGTGTAGCGGATCTCCGGATCCTTGCCCAGGTTGCCGATCAAGATGACCTTGTTCACGCTGGCCATGAAAACCGTCCCTTCTCGAGCCTCGCTGCCCTCGGCACGCTAGCGAGGGGTCAGCTTTTCCCGGGCCTTTTGGGCGGCGGGGGTGTTGGGGAAACGATCCACCACGTAACGCCATTCCACCATGGCCTGGCTTCGTCGTCCAAGCTTCTCCAGGGCCACTCCCTTCTTGTAGCGGGCGTCCGGCAGCTTCTCACTGGACGGATAGTCCCGGAAGAAACTGTTCCAGGCCTCGACCGCTTCCGCGTACTTTTGCTTGCCGTAAAGGCATTCGCCCACCCAGTACTGAGCGTTCCCGGCCAGGCTCTCCGTGGGGTAGAGCCGTATGACGTCCTGGAACTCTTGGGTGGCCAAGTCGTAATTGCCCCGCGCGTAGTCCGCGTAGGCTTGGCTGTAAAGCTCGCGGGGGGCGGGGGGGCTGGCGGCGGGAGGGGTTCCGGGCGCGGCGGGCCCACCCGCGCCCCCGCTGACACCCGGCGGGGTCTCCGCGCCCCCCACCACCGCGGGGGCGGCCTTCAGCGCGCGCACGCGCTCGCCTATCTCGGCCACGCGGTCCGTGAGGTCCTTCATGGTGGCGGCGGTGGCCTCGGATTGGATCCGCTGATCTTGGAGGCTCTTCTTGAGGGAGACGTTCAGCTCAGCCAGCGCTTCGTTGAGGCGCCGGAGCTCGCGCTGGCTGTCTTCGAACGCGCGTTGCAAGTCCAGGAGCTGGCCCTGGAGGCCACTCATCTGGGTCTGGAGGCGGTCGACCTCTTTGCTCGCGGCCCGGGCGGGGCCGGACAAGATCAAGAGCGCCGCCACAAAGGCGAATCGACGGATCACAGCTATCCTCCCAAAGCCTGTTTCCACGACCGACATCCGATCATATCAGAGGGCCGGACGGTGGAGCTCGACGTTCCGGACGCGGCCGGCCTTCAGCGAGCGACCGCGAAGTGGTCTCGGCGGTTCCGGGCCCAGGCCGCATCGTTGTTGCCGGGATCGAGAGGCCTTTCCTTGCCATAGGAGACGGTCGAGAGGCGATCGGCCGCCACCCCCAGGCTGGCCAGGTAGTCCCGGGCCGCGCGCGCCCGTTGCTCGCCCAGGGCCAGGTTGTAGTCCACCGTTCCTCGCTCGTCGCAGTGACCCTCCACTCGCACCCGGACCTCCCGGTGGCTCTGCAGCCAAAGCGCGTGCTTCTCGAGGATGCCCCGCGCGGCGTCGGACAGCGTGGCCCGATCGTACTCAAACTGGATGTCGGCCAGCGGCCCACCCTCGCCCGAGGCGTCCGCGGCGCTGAAGTCCTGGCCGCGGGGCCCCTCGTCGCCCGCCGGCTGCACATCGGGGCCGGAGTCCACACGTTGGGTGGGCGGACGCGTCGCGGAGCCTGTCTGGCCGGGCTGAGCGGTGCTGAGAACGGGCGGCCGCTTCCCGCCACAACCCCCGAGGAGCAGTGAGGCGGCCACGGCCAAGAGCAGTAGCGATCGATGGCGGTTCATGAGCCCTCCCCTTGGAAGAAACCTCGCGCCCCCCACGGTGCCATCCGTGACGCGCATCAGGGCCCCCAGTCGGGTTGCGCGTTGTTGCCGGGTCCGGTCGACAGGGTCTGCAGGCTCCGGCCATCGCGGTCGGCCACCGTGATCTGCCAGGTCCCGCCCCGATTGCAGGCGAACACCAAATGCCGGCCGTTGGGGGCCCAGGCGGGGTATTCGCAGCTGCCGCGCCCCTGTGTGATCTGGCGGACTTGGCGGCTGGCCAGGTCCACGACCGCGATGTCGAAGCCGCCGCTCTCCAGGCGCGAGGTATAAGCGATCTCGGCGTACTGCTTCGAGGGGTTCCAAGCGGCGGCGTCGTTCCAGTTTCCGACCGTGGTGAGGCGGCGCACGTTCAGCCCCTCGCTGTCCATGAGAAAAATTTGGGGCGTGCCCCCCCGGTTGGAGGTGAAAGCGATCTCCTGGCCGGTGGGGCTCCAGCAGGGTGCGGTGTCGGAGGCGCTTGTGCTGGTAAGGCGGTGGGCCCCACCCCCGTCCGTGTTGACAACCCAGATGTTCATGCTTCCGCCACGGTTGCTGGCGAAGGCAATGCGCTTCCCGTCCGGGCTAAAGGCAGGGGCGAAGGCCATGCTGTCCCCCTTCTCGCCGCTCACGTTGGGCGTGCTCTTCCCCTCGAAGATGGAGGCCAGGAAGATGCGCGGGCTGCCCTGGCGGTAGGAGACGTAGGCGATGGAGCGGCCGTCGGGGCTCCAAGCGGGGAGGATGTTGAGGGAGCTGTTCACGGTCACGCGCCGCGGGTTGAACCCGTCGTAGTCCACGATGTAAAGCTCCTTCGACCGCCTTTCCTTGCCGGCGTCCCGATCGGAGGTGAAGGCGATGCGCGTCCGGGCCACCCCCCGGTACTGGGTGAGGGCCGTGATGTCATCGGAGGCCTGGTGGGCAAAGACCCGCGGATTGTCGGGGCGGCCGGAGTAGCGCTTGGCGAGCATGCTCTGGCCGGAGTCCACGAAATAGACCCGCAACTCCAAGGTGAGCTCGCCCGAAACCACCTCCGCCCGGGTCACAACCAGGAGCTTCGCCCCGATGCCCTTCCAGTCCTCGAACTTGACCGCGTCGGGGTTCAAGGCGGGGATGGCGCCAAAGAGGCTCTCGGGCACGAACTGGAACAGCTCCTCAAACTTGAGGTCGCTCCTGAGGACCTGACTGATCGTGCGACAGGCCTCGGTCGTGGCTTCGTCGGGCTTGCGGGGGATGCAGTCGGGCACCGCGAGCCGCGGGGCCCCGGGGCCGCCGATCACGATCCTGGCGTCGGGCGGCGGTGCCTGGGCCGCAGTCAGCCCGAGCAGTGAGGCCGCAAGCGTGAGGCCGACCATGGCCGACCTACGAAGTCGGCTTGAAAAGCGCCTGAATAGTCTTTCGGTTCGTTCCATAGTCCTTGGGGAGCGGGCCGAACGGGGCCGCAGAGTAGATGGCTCGCAGGGCAGCGTTGTCCAGCAGGGTCGCGCCGCTCGGCTGTGTTACATGGACCTCGGCGACTTGCCCGTCCGCGAGGATGGTGAAGGTCACGCCGATGGGTTGGGTGAAGCCGACCTTGATCTCCTGCGTCCAGATCATCCAGATCTTCTGCTGGACCGTGGCCAGGTACCAGTCGCCCCCGGAATCGGTGCCTTCGGGCACGCCCGGGCCGGGCGGCCCGATCGCCAGCCCGGGCGTCTGGCTGGGAGCCCCCGTGCCCGGGGCGGCGGCGGCCGGGCGCATGGGAGCCTTCTCCAGCTTCCGTCCCTTCTTCGCGTCGAGCTCGGGGAGTCCCTTCGTGTGCCGCGGCTCCTCCTTGGTAGGAGGCTTCAGGACCTTCGGCGGGGGCTCCGCGGCCGGGGGATTTGGGTTATCCACGGGCGGCGCGGGAGCGCCGGCGGGTGCCGGCAGCTCCAAGGGCGCCCCGCCTCCGCGGGGGAGGGGCACCGCGAACCCGTCGGCCACCCGGAGCAGGGGCTCGTGGGGCAAGAGATAGGGCGCCGCCACTGCGCCCCCCACGATCAGGAGGTGCACGACGAGCGAGAGCCCGAGGCTGCCCGGGAAACCCGCGTCCATCGCCTCCCGCTGGAGGATGACCCGATCGACGGCGTCGTTCACGGCCTCTCCTTGGGCAACGCGTATACAAAGCCGATCTGATCCACGCCCGCCTTCTTGATCTTGTCCACCACCTCGATGACCTTGCCGTAGCGCAGGGCCTCGTCGGCGCGAAGATAGACGACGGTTTTCGCCCGCCCCGTCATCAGGGAGCGGATCTGGTCCTCTAGGAGGACGATGTTCACCGGGCGGTCCCCGACGTAGATCCGGCCGTCGGCCTTGATCGACACCGTCACGCGATCCTCTTCCGGGATCTGGGGCTGGTTGGCCACGGGGAGGGCGACGTCGATGCCTCGGCTCATCATGGGCGCGGTCACCATGAAGACGAGGAGCAAGACCAGGACGACGTCGACCAGGGGCGTGACGTTGATCTCGCCGAGAACGGGCGCGCTCTGGCGCCCGCGGAAGCCACGGTAGATGGATCCTGCGCGTCCTCCGCCTTCACCGCCGCCTCCGCCTCCCCCCATCATGCTAGGTAAAGTTACGCTCGACGATGTTCAGGAATTCCAGGGCGAAGTCGTCCATCATCGCCGTCAGCACCTTGATACGACTGCTGTAGAAATTGAAGAACACCGCGGCGGGGATGGCCGCGGCCAGGCCCATGGCGGTGGTGATCAGGGCCTCCGAGATGCCGGGAGCCACCACGGCCAGGTTCGCGGAGCCCATGCGCCCGATGTCCGCAAACGCGGTCATGATCCCCCAGACCGTGCCGAAGAGGCCCACAAACGGGGTGACGCTGGCCGTGGTGGCGAGAAAGCTGACCCGCCGCTCGATCCGCGTCACCTCGACCCCGGCCGCGCGCACCAGCGACCTTGAGAGGGCTTCCAGGCTCTTCACGGTGGGGCGGGCGGCGGGGGTGGCGCTGGCACCCGATCCGCCCCGCACCTGCTGGTTCACCTCTATATACCCGGCCTGAAAGACCCCGACCAGCGGGCTCGCCTTGAGCTGGAGACAGACGGAGTTCACCTCCGAGAACTTGCTGCTCTTCCTGAAGATCTGGAGGAAGGTCTGGGACTGTGTATGAGCCCGGTGCAAAACGATTCCCTTGTAGATGATGATCGCCCAGGAGACCAACGAGAAAATGAGCAGGATGACGAGGACGACCCGGGCGACGGTCCCACTCTGGGCGATTAGGCTGCCGGGTCCCCCTGAGAACGCGGTGGCCTGGGCTAGGATCGGGAGGGGGGACAGGAGCACGCACACCTCTCTAAATAGCGCTGTCGGTTGAGGATGCCACAATAGCTTGTGGCTGTCAATGCTCTTCCCCTCTAGTCCGGAAACTCCTCCCGACCGGCCCCAACCTGACCTCCCCTCGATGCATCATGCATTTACAGCCCCCGGGCACTGTGCTATTCTCCGCGGGGACTCGTGCGAAATGCTTAAGTTGCTTAGAATCAATAACATCGCCCTGATCGCCTCGCTTGAGCTGGAGCTCGGGCCCGGCCTCACCTCCCTCACAGGCGAAACGGGAGCGGGGAAGTCCATACTGATAGACGCCATGAGCCTCCTGCTGGGCGAACGAGCCTCCGCCGACCTCATCCGGACGGGTGAGGAGAAAGCGACGGTCGAGGGGGTCCTAGAGTCGGCCGAAGCGCGCGCGTCCCTCGAGGTCCACGGCCTGCCCGTCGATGGGAACGAGATCGTGGTGCGGCGGGAGCTCCAGGCCACGGGCAAGGGTCGGGCGACGATCAACGGCGCCCTCGTGCCCCTCTCCGTGCTCAAGGAGTTGGCCCCCCTCCTCGCCGCGATTCACGGACAGAACGAACCGCAGGGGCTGCTCGATCCCGAAACGCACGTCGACCTCCTCGACCATCATGCTCGCCTCACGGGCGGCGAGGCCGTGGGCGAGGCCTACCGGCGACTGCGGCAGGTCGAGGGGGCGCTCGAGGCCCTGCGGCGCGACCGACGCGAGGTCGAGCGCCGCCGGGAGATGCTCGAGTACCAGGCCGGCGAGATCGATAAGGCCGGTCTCGCCGGCGGGGAGGAAGAGGGGCTCCGCCGGGAGAAGGTCCTCCAGGCCAACGCCGGCCGGCTCGCCACCCTCTCCGGCGAGGCCTACGCCCTCCTGTACGAGGCCGAGGATGCGGTCGTCACCCGGCTCGCCCAGGTGTATCGCAGAGTGGAAGAGCTGGCCAGCATCGACCCTGCGTTCGCCCCCCACATGGAGGCCCGGTCGGCGGTTGGGGCCCAGATCGAGGACTTGGCCCTCTTCCTGCGCGACTACCAAGAAGGCCTGAGCGTCAGCCCCGGCCGTCTGGACGAGATCGAGTCGCGCCTGGCCCAGATCGACCGCCTCAAGCGCAAGTACGGGGCCACCCTGGAGGAAGTACTGGCCTTTTCCGAGCGCTGTCGGCGCGAGCTACAAGAAATGGGAGCGCCGGAGGAGCGGGAGCGGGCGCTCGAGAGCGAGAGCTCCGCCCTGGCCACCCGCTACTTCGACCTCGCCCGGGAGCTGTCTCGCCAGCGGCGAGCCGCCGCCGCCGACTTGGAGCGCAAGGTTCAGGCTGAACTCGCCCTCCTGGCCATGGAGAAGACTCGCTTCAAGGTGCTCTTCCGGCCGGAGACGTCCCCTCCAGATGCCGGGGAACGCTCGACTTGGACGGAGCGGGGACTGGAGGCGGTGGAGTTCCTGCTCTCCCCAAACCCGGGGGAAGAGCTCCGGCCCCTGGCCCGGATTGCGTCCGGCGGGGAGCTGTCCCGGATCCTGCTCGCCCTCAAGTCGGTAGCCAGCCTGGACACCATCGGCAAGACCCTAATCTTCGATGAGGTGGATGCCGGCATCGGCGGACGCGTGGCGGAGGTCGTGGGCCGGAAGCTGCGGGCCATGGCTTCCCGGCACCAGGTCCTCTGTGTGACCCACCTTCCCCAGATAGCGTCCCTGGCGGATCGTCATTGGGCGGTGCGGAAGCGCGTGGAGCGCGGGCGGACCCTAACGGAGGTGAGAGCTCTGTCCAAGGACGACCGGGTGGAGGAGATTGCGCGCATGCTGGGTGGTGCGACCATCACGGAAACGGCCCGGGACCATGCTCGGGAAATGGTGAACCAAAACCTCAAGCGCTGAGGGCGACCTTTTGATCAACAAAAGAGAAAATACGTTCTTCATCGAAACCTTCGGCTGTCAGATGAACGTCAACGACTCTGAGAAGGTGGCCGGGTTGCTCCAGGCTGAGGGCTATGCCTCGGTGGGGGAGCCGGCCCGGGCCGACGTGGTTTTCATCAACACCTGCGCCGTGCGGGAGGGGGCGGCCGAGAAGCTCTACCATTCCCTCGGCCGTCTACGGCAGCTGAAGACCCAGAACCCCCAACTCGTCATTGGCGTGGGCGGGTGCGTCGCCCAACTCCAGGGCCAGAGGGTCCTGAAGAGAGCGCCCCACGTCGATGTCCTGGTCGGCACCCACAACTTCAGTCGGGTACCGGAGCTCATTCGACAGGCCCGAGTAGGACAGATTCCGAGCGTAGACCTTGATCGGGGAGCCGACGCCTTCACCGTCCCCTCGGGCGCCATCGCCCACACGAGCACCGTCCGCGCCTACGTCACGGCCATGGAGGGCTGCAACCACGTCTGCAGCTTCTGCGTCGTTCCCAAAACGCGCGGGCCGGAGGTGAATCGGCCTTCCGAGCAGATAATGGCCGAGGTCAGGTCGCTCGTCGCACGGGGCTTTTCGGAGGTCATGCTCCTCGGACAGACCGTCAACGCCTACCAGGACGGCGACGTGGACTTTGCCGAGCTCCTAGCCCGGGTGGACGGTGTGGGCGGCCTCCGGCGGATCCGTTTCACGACCTCCCACCCGGGGCATATCACCCCGCGCCTGGCCGACGCCCTGCGCGACCTGCCCAGGGTGTGCCCCTACCTCCACCTACCCGTCCAGTCCGGCTCGGATCGGGTCCTGACCCATATGCGGCGGGGCTACACGCGCCAGAGGTACCTCGACACGGTGCGACTCCTGCGGGATCGGGTTCCGGGCCTCGCGTTCTCCAGCGACATCATCGTGGGGTATCCCGGCGAAAGCGAGAGGGACTTCGAACAGACCCTGGATCTGGTAGAGGCCGTTGGCTTCGACGGAGTGTTCGTATTCGGCTATTCCGCCCGGCCGGGCACGTCGGCGTTTCGCGTCCCCGACGACGTGCCGGAGGCGGAGAAGCGGCGGCGGGTGACGCTCCTCAACGACCGCCAGCAAGAGACCCAGGCGCGGCGAAACCGGGAATGGGTTGGGAGTCGGGTCGAGGTCCTTGTCGACACCATCCGGGAGGGGGGAAGCGTCTCAGGTCGGACGCCACACTTCCGGATCGTGCATCTGGAGGGCTCGGCCGCCTTGCTCGGCCAGTTCGTGGAGGTCCAGGTTACCGGGGCCGGGGCCAACTCGCTGAGTGGACGGCCGTGCGGGCGGCTCTCGTCCGCCCCAACTCACGCAAACAATTCATTGACAGCAAGTTCCGGCAATCCTATATTGTGAGCCGCGGGCCCGTTGGAGGCGGCATGGAAATCGAGATGACCATAAAGGGGCTCATGATTGACCCCATCACCAACATGCCCATCATCGTCCTCCGCGACCGAGAGGGTCAGCGGATCCTGCCGATCTGGGTGGGCGTGTTTGAGGCGAACGCCATCGCCCTGCAAATCGAGAACGTACAGACCCCCCGCCCCATGACGCACGACCTGCTGAAGAACGTGATCGACGACTTAGCAGGACAAGTCGAGCGAATCGTGGTCTGTGAACTCAAGGAAAACACGTTCTACGCAGCCATCCACATCCGAGCTGGCAGTGGCCTGGTGACCGTCGACGCCCGCCCTTCGGACGCGATCGCCCTGGCTCTGCGCACCCACTCCAAGATCTTCGTGGAGGAGTCGGTCATCCAGAGCGCGCGCAGCGTGGAGATGAGCAAGGAGTCGATGGACGTCGGCCGCCTGCAAAAGTGGCTTGAGAACCTGTCCGAGGACGAGCTCGGCAAGTACAAGATGTAGGCCCGGGCCACCGCCCACCCCCAATAGCTTGTTTTTGTCCTTGACCGCTTGTTGCGGTTTTCTCTAAGATGCCCCTGTCTGCCGTTTCCCCTCGTGACAGGGAGGGCCTTCGTGATCGTCATAGCGATTGCAAACCAGAAGGGCGGCGTCGGAAAGACCACGACCGCCATCAACTTGGCCGCGGCCCTGGCCATGCGGGGTCGGCGCACGCTTCTTGTCGATCTCGATCCCCAAGCCAACTCTTCGATCACGTACCTGGACGTGCGAACGCTTGAACGGTCGATGTACGAGGTGCTCGCCAACGTCAGCACGCTGGCGGAAGTGATCGTCCCCTCGCCGGTGCCGAACCTCGACATCGCTCCTTCGCGGATAGCCCTCGCCAAGCTCGAAGCGCAGCTCGTGGGTGAGCTCGACGCGCACTTCCGCCTGAAGGATCGACTGGAGACGGTGCGCGAAGTCTACGAGTTCGTCATCATCGATACGCCTCCCGCACTCGGCTTCATAACGGTCAACGCTCTGGTAGCCGCCACCCATCTCTTGATTCCCGTTCAGTCGAGTTACTTCGCTCTTGAGGGGACCGACGACCTGCTGGAGACGGTGGAGAAGATCCGCTCGCGGCCCAATCCGGCGCTCAAGCTGCTGGGAGCCGTGATCACACTCCACGATCGCCGGACCACGCTCTCCCGCGACGTTCAGAAGGCCGTGACCCAAGCCTTCGGCGGGAGGGTCTTCGACACCACGATCACCAAGAGCATCCGCTTGGAGGAGAGCCCCGCCCACAAGGAGTCGATCTTCAGTTTCGCACCACAGTCGAGTGGCGCCTACGAGTACTACCGCCTCTGCGAGGAGGTTATCGAACGTGTCTAGCCCGCGGCGTGTTGGACTGCCCGAGTCGCTCCGCATGCGCCATGACCCTCACTTCGTAGACCAGCTGGGAAGGCCGGGAGGCGTGGCCATTGGGCGCCTCATCCCAATCGAGGATATCGAGCCCAATCCGCGACAACCCCGGCAGAACCTAGGGGATCTTTCCGAGCTCACGGCCTCGATCCGCGAGAAAGGCGTCCTTGAGCCGATCCTCGTCCGGCAAAACGGAGCGCGCTATCAGATCATCGCCGGGGAGCGGCGCTACCGGGCTGCCTTGGAGGCCGGGCTGGCGGAGATGCCTTGCATCGTGCGGGACAGCACGGACGCCGAGACGATGGAACTGGCGCTCGTCGAGAACCTCCAGCGGAAGGACCTGACGGCCTTTGAAGAGGCGGAGGGACTGAAGGCTCTGGCCGAGATGTACGACTACACCCACGAGAGGATGGCTGCGAAGCTGGGGAAGAGCCGCACGTCGATTACGGAGAGCCTGTCCCTGACCGCAATGCCAGAGCAGGTGCGGGAGGCTTGTCGGCTGGCCGACATTGCCTCTAAGTCAGTGCTTCTACAGGTAGTTAGGCAAGCAGATCCGGCGAGAATGATTGCGCTCGTTGAGCGACTGCAGAAAGAGGGCTCGACTCGACAAGAGGCGCGGCGCATCACGCGCGAAGTCAAGCCGGGGACAGGGAAGGGGCGAGCGAAGCCCTTCGTCTATCGATATCAGCCCCCAGAGAAGACCTTTAGCTTGGCCCTCCAATTTAGGAAAGCGCAAGTGGCGCGGGACGAGATCGTCCGCGTCCTCCTGGCCATCATCGAGGACCTCAAGCGAGAAGGCTCCTGAGACCGCCCGCTCAATAAGTTCTTTAGTATCAATAAATAACAGGAGCTACTCGAACGACAAGGCCTGGATGGGGTCCATCCGAGCGGCCTTGAGGGCGGGATAGATCGAGCCGAGCAGACCTCCCGTGAGTCCGAGGCACGCCGCGATCAGAGCCCAGTCGCGCGTCAGCGTTACCGACAGCGTTGGGAAGACGTGGGGCAGGAACCAGCGGCCGCCCACGGCGAGGAGCATCCCCACGACCACGCCCGCCACGCAGATCAGAGCGCTCTCCGCCACCACCAGGCGCACCACTGTCCGCTGGCTCGCCCCAATGGCGCGCAGAATCCCGATCTCGCGCGTGCGCTCGATGATCGTCGTGTACATGGCCAGCAGCACGACGAGGAAGGAGATGATCACGGCCATGCCCGTCAGGGCCTCCTTGAACTGCTTGAGGCCGACCGCGTTGTCCTGCATGGCCTTCGAAACCTGCCCGATGGGCGTGATCTTGTACCCCTTGAACTTCTCCTCCAGAGCCCGGGCGAGGTCCTCGCCCTTCTCTTTGGAGGCGGCCTTGACCAGAAAGAAGGAGGCCTTGCCGGGCGTGCCGATCGCCTCCTGCACGTCCTCGATCCTCGCGTACAGCCGCCCGCCCGCGCCGGCGCGACAGATCCCCGCGATGTGGAAGTCGCGGTTCAGCATGTGCAGCATGTCTCCGGTCTTCATGCCCGTCGCCCGGGCCAGCACCGTGTCCATGACTAGCTCGTTGGGCTCGGCGAGCGGGCGGCCTTCCACCATGTCGAAGCCCCCTGAGATCGCCGCGTAAGTGGGGTAGTCGATCGCCCACAGGTTCACGGCTCGCGATTCACCCCCGATCTGCGAGACGAGCCAGTTGAGGACGGGCGTCACCTCTTTTACGCCCGGCACCTGTTTCATGATTTCCATGTACTTCAGGGGCATGACGGCACTGGTGGCTCCCAGGATGAGCGAAGCGTCGGGAGGCTGGAAGAGCACATCCGCACCGACGTTCTGCAGGCGGTCGACGATGTCGCTCAGGGTTCCGTTGGCCATGCCCACCAGGAGCATGACCATCGCCACTTCCATGGCCACGGCCAGCACCGACACCGCGGTCCGGGTCTTGCGGTGCATCACGTTCGCGGCCGGAAGATTCGCCATGGCTGAAGAGTCTTGGAACCACGAACGATAACCGCGCCCCGATCCGAGGTCAAGAATCGGCGTCCCCGTCCTTTAACGTACTTAACAAGCCAGCCAAGGCGGCCATCGGCCTGGGGCGTGCCCCGGCGGTCGGCCGAGCCATGCCGTTCGAGGAGAGCGGGTCACGGCTCTTGCAACTTCTGGTATCATCCCCGCGCCCAAAAGCGCGAGGCAGCCCCGACATGCGACTGAGAACGCGACTCCACCAGACCGCCCGCATAGTCGCCAAGCTCTTCCTGGGTCTCATCGATCGTGATCGTCCGCTCCTCGTCCACATCATCCCCATGCGGCGTTGCAATCTGTCCTGCTCCTACTGCAACGAGTACGACGCCGTGTCCTCCCCGGTGCCGATCGAGGTCATGCTCCGAAGGATCGACCTTCTGGCCGACCTGGGCACAGGCACCATCACCGTCAGCGGCGGGGAGCCGCTCATGCACCCCGAACTCGAGGCCATCGTCGCCCACATCCGCAAGCGGGGCATGATCGCGACCCTGATCACCAACGGTTATTACCTCTCCCGGGAGCGCATCGAGCGGCTGAATCGCGCGGGCCTCGACCACCTGCAGATCAGCGTCGACAACGTGGAGCCGGATGAGGTGTCGAAGAAGAGCCTGCGGCTCCTGGAGCCGAAGCTCCAATGGCTGGCCGCCCACGCCCGGTTCACGGTGGCGATCAACTCCGTGATCGGAAGCAGCATCCGCAATCCCGAAGATGCCCTGGTCGTGGCGCGGCGCGCCCAGGAGCTGGGCTTCGCCAACTCCCTCGGCATCGTGCACGACGGCGCGGGCCAGCTCCGGCCGCTGGGGGAGCGCGAGATGGACGTGTACCGCCAGCTCCGCAAGATGGCCTCGCGTTGGAGCCCCGTCCGCTTCAACGCCTCGTTCCAGGACAAGCTGGCGCGGGGGCTTCCCAACGACTGGAGCTGCCGGGCGGGATCGCGCTACCTGTATGTCGACGAGGCGGGCACCGTTTCGTACTGCTCGCAACAGAGGGGCACCCCGGGCATCCCTCTCGAGGCCTACACCCGCGACCGCCTCCGCCTCGAGTTCAACACCCGCAAGCCTTGCGCCCCCTATTGCACCGTGAATTGCGTGCAGCAGGTGGCCTTCCTGGACCGATGGCGGTCGCGGCAGCGGGAAGTGGCCCTGCCTGTCGTGCCACCCGCCGCCACCCCCGCACCCGCGGCCACGCCCGGGGACGGAGCCCTCGCCGGTTGAGCAGGCCGGACGGCCCCGAGGCCGGTTTCCGCGCCCTCGTTACGGGGGCCTCCAGCGGGATCGGCGTGGCCTTCGCGCGCGCCCTGCGGGCAAAGGGCGAGAAGCTCGTTCTCGTGGCCCGACGTCGTGATCGGCTTCAAGAGCTCTCCCGCGAGCTCGGGGGAGAAGACACCGCCGCCGTCCTGGCCGCGGACCTCACCGAGCCGGGGGCGATCGATCGGCTGGCGGAGGAGATCCGGGCCAGCGGGTTCGTGGTCGACCTCTTGGTCAACAACGCGGGAGCGGGCCACACCGCGCGTTTCCACGAGGAGCCCCGGGAGACCGTCCTCGGCATGATTGACCTGAACGTGCGTGCATTGGTCGCCCTTACCCACGCGTTCCTGCCCGGCATGATCGAGCGCGGGCGAGGGCGGATCATCAATGTGGCTTCGAACGCCGCCTTCCAACCCGTGCCTTTCCTCACCGTTTATGCCGCCACCAAGGCCTTCGTGCTCTCCTTCACCGAGGGCCTGGCCTCCGAACTCGAGGGAACAGGGGTCAGGGTGCAGGCCCTCTGCCCGGGCCTCACCGCCACCGAGTTCCTGGAAGTGGCGGAAACGGGGCCCGGCCTGCTCATCAACCGAATGCCGGCCATGTCCGCTCAGGACGTGGTGGCCTGCTCGCTGCGCGGTCTGGAGCGGGGACGCCTGCGGGTCGTGGCCGGCCTCACCAACCGCTTGATGGCCGGTGTGCAACGCTTGGTGCCGAGGTCGATCGTGCGCGGGGTCGCGGCCCAGCTCTACCGGCCGCGCTCCGGTGGCTCCTCTTGAGGGCACGGCTTTCTTAACCGGGGGGCTTCCCTGGGGCCGGTTCCGCTGGTAGAATGTCGGGTCACTTCGTGAGACCGACCGGCGCTCGGGGGTCAAGAGCGCACTTCAGACGAGAGAGGATCATTTATGGAGGCGGCCCCGAAGAAGGAAGCCGGCAAGACGGCGTTCACGGACTACGACTACAGCAATTTCTACTACGGGGCCGGCGACGACCCCCTGAACCTGCTCGCCCCCTTCAACGACTGGTACCAGGAAGCCCTCCCCAACGGCTACTACCTGTACTCGGAGCCCTTGTCCACCGCGCCCTCCACCCGCGTCACCGTGCGCAGCCGGAAGACCGGCGAGATCCACGAACTCATCAACATGGCTTCCTACAACTACCTCGGTATCTCCTACCGCGAGGAAGTGAAGGAGGCAGCCATCGAAGCAACCCGCAAGTACGGTCTGGGGGCTTCGGGTTCGCCCATCCTCTCCGGCACCTTCGAAATCCACAACGAGTTGGCCGCGGAGGTGGCCGCGTTCAAGGACAAGGAAGCGGCCATCTTGTTCCCGACCGGCTACAGCGCCAACGTGGGCTTCATCTCCAGCGTCATGCGGGCGGGCGACACCATCCTCCTCGACCAGTACTCCCACGCCTCCATCGTGGACGGGGCCATCCTGGCCAAGTCCAAGACCGTCTTCTTCCGCCACAACAATCCACTGGACCTCGAGCGCAAGCTCACGGGGGTGAAGGGCAAGAAGCTGGTCGTGGTGGAGGGTGTCTACTCCATGGACGGGGACGTGTGCCTTCTCCCCGAAATCGTGGAGGTCGCGAAGCGCCATGGGGCCCGTATCCTCATCGATGAGGCCCACTCCACGTTCCTCTTCGGGGCCAACGGCCGCGGGGTGGCCGAGCACTTCGGCCTGGACAAGGAGGTGGACTTCCACCTGGGCACGTTCTCCAAGAGCCTGGGCGGGCAGGGCGGCTTCGTGTGCGGGACCCGCGCCCTCATCGACTACGTCAACGCCTTCGGTCGCTCGCGGTTCTTCTCCTGCAACCTGGCTCCCAACATCGCGGCCGGCCTACTGGCTGGGCTGCACATCGTGGAGCGGGAGCCCCAGCTCCGGGCCCGGCTCTGGAGCAACGTGGCCTTCCTGCGTCGGCGCTTCGCGGAGGAGGGGATCGACATCGGCAAGTCCACCTCCCAGGTCATGCCCGTGATGGTCAACAACGACGCCAAGGTCTTCGCCATCGCGGAGAGAGTCCAGGAGCGCGGCCTCTTCCTGAACCCCGTGACGTACCCCGCCGTGCCCAAGCACAAGTCTCGCCTCCGCATCTCCGTCTCCGCCGCCCACAGCGAGCAGGAGCTGGAGACGGCGGTCCAGGTCATCGCGGGCGTGCTGCGGGAGGCAGGCATCATCCGGGCCGAGGGGGCATGACCCTGACCCGTTACGGGTACCGCAACGCCATCAGCGGGTTTTTCGAGTTCCCAACCGAGAACGCCCGCCGGATCCTCCCTCGCCACCTGGAGCCGGCGGAACTGCACCATGGCAGCAGCATCTTCTCCTTGACCGCCTTCGACTTCACGGAGAGCGAGGTGGGAGCGTACGGGGAAGTGGTCATGTCGGTGATCGTGGCGCCCCTCATCAAGCCGGGGGAGAAGCTGCCCAAGTCCGCGTTCTACCCCTACCTGGTCGCCACCACCACCAAGGCCGCGCGCGACCACGCCATCGAGCGCTGGCACCTGCCGCACTGGATGGAGGACGTGGGGGTGGTCTTCCAGCCCCAGGGTCGCACCATCACGGCCCGCGTGGCGGCAGACGGAGCCCCGGTGGCCGAGCTGACCATTACCGACTACTCCTGGCAAAAGGTCTCCCACCTCTATCAGTCCTTCATGAAAGACGACGAGGGGGCGTACCTGGCCAACATCACCATGGAGGGGAGCCAGAGCGAGCACGAGGAGGAGACGGGGCGCCTCAAGCTCCACGAGCACCCGTTCAACAAGGATCTGGCCATCTCCGAGATCTACGAGAACCCCTTCCGCGAGCTCTGGATGCGCGACGGCGGCCAGACCTTCGAGCCCCTGATCCAGCTCCAGACCGCCTGAGCGCAAACGACGCCATCTTCGTGGTCTTCAACCCCCACTCGGGCAAAGGGCGGGGAGCGCGGTTCGTGGAGCCCGTCCTGGCCGCGCTCGCCCCCGCCCCCGCCCTCGAGCACGCCCTGACCACCGCCCCGGGGGACGAAGCCCGGCTCACGGAGTTGGCCTTGGCCCGTGGCTTCCGGAAGATCGTGGCCGTGGGGGGGGACGGCACCTGGAGCAATGTGGGCAACGCCATCCTCCGCTCCGGCCTCCCGGCCAGCCTGGGCCTGGTGCCCGGGGGCACGGGATGTGACCTCGCCAAGTCGCTCGGCATTCCCGGCCGCGACGTCCCCGCCTGCGCGCGCATCATCCTCGGCGGCCACACCCGGGCCATCGACGTGGGTCGCATCGAGGACCGCTACTTCCTCAACATCGCCGGCTTCGGCTACGACGTGGCCGTCATCGAGGACTCCTGGAGCGTCGGGTATCTCGAGGGAGAGCCCCTCTATCTCTACTGCGCGCTGCGCCAGATCGGGTCCTTCGAGGGATTCCCGGTCGACCTCGAAGCGGACGGTGCTGCTCTGGGCCGACAGGACCTGCTCATGCTGATCCTGGCCAACGCCCGCGTCTTCGGGGGGGGATTCCAGATAGCCCCCCGGGCCGAGCTCGAGGACGGGCAGCTCGACGCCATGGCCTTCCGCAATATGGGACTCTTCGCGCGCCTCGGCATCATGGCCCGGCTGCTCCGAGGCACGCACGAGGGGTCGGGGAGGGTCACCGCGACCCGCGCCCGGAGCTTCCGCCTCCGGTTCGACCGCCCGCCCACCTACGAGACGGACGGGGAATGGAACCGCGCCAAGGGGACGGACCTCCGCGTGGATACTGTTTCTCGGGCCCTGCCGATCCTCGTCCCCCGGCCGTGAGCTCGCCCCCCGTCGCCCTCCGCGAGGCCATTCGGGCCCGGACCCGGCCCGCGGTGGCGCGGGCGGCGGCGGCGGCGGCCGCGCAGGTGCTGGCCCAGGCCGCGGGGGCCGAGCTACGGGGTGTCGTCTTCTTCGGCTCGCGCCGCACCGAGGCCGGGGCCGACCCCTGGAGCGCCTACGATTTCTTCGTTCTCACCCGCGCCTATCGGGGCTTCTACTCCGCCCTCCGGAAGGCAGGGAAGGTGAAGCGGAGCCCGGCCGTCCTCGCCCTCCTCAACGCCCTCCTGCCCCCGAGCCAGGTCTCGCTCTGGCTCGGCACCCCCGACGCCCCCCTGCATGCCAAGTGCTCCGTGCTCTCCTTCACCGCCTTCCTCCGGGAGACGTCGAGGCGGCGGCACGACCACTTCTGCATCGGGCGGCTCTTCCAGCCTAGCGAGATCGTGCACGCGGCCGACGAAGCCACCGCCGAGCGTATCCTGGACGGACTGGTGAGCGCGCATGAGGAGACCTACCGGTGGGTGCGCCCCTGGCTGCCGGCACAGTTCGACGCCGAGGCCTACGGGCGCACATTGCTGCGGGTCTCGATGGCACGGGAGATCCGACCCGAGCCTCCCGGTCGGGCGGACGCCCTCTGGGAGGTCCAACGCCGCGAGCAGGGCCCCGTCTACGCCCTGCTTCTGGAGACGCTGGCGGCCGGGGGCGAGCTCCGACCCTCGGGGGAGGCACCCGGCACTTACCAGCTGGTCCGGCCGGTCTCCGCGGCGGAGCGACTGGGTATCCAGGCCTACTTCGCTTGGTCCCTCCTCCGCGCTACCGCCCGCTGGGGCAAGCACGTCTTCACCTTCGAGGGCTGGCTCGATTACATCCTGCGCAAGGCGCGCCGGCACGTGGGGGAGGAGATCGTCCTCAGCCCCCGCGAGCGCCGCTGGCCCCTGCTCTTCCTCTGGCCCCGGTTCTTCCGATACCTCCGCCGCCGGGGCCGCGGAGGGCCGCCGTGACCGCGGCCTTCCCGGTCTTCGCCGTGGTCCTGGCCGCCGCTCTCCTCTCCATCGCGGTATACGGGCTCTTGCCTCGGAGGGACGCCGATGCCGACCGCAGGGGCTCCCGGTTCCTGCTCGGGCTCGGCGATTTTCTCCTGCACTGGTTCCTGTGGGCGATCGGCCCCGCCGAGAGGGCCGCCCTCCGCCTCGGCCTCACCCCGAGTGGCCTGAACGCGACGGGCCTCGGCCTCGGGATTCTGGGCGGTCTTTTCATCGGTTTCGGGGGCCTGGAGTTGGGGGGGTGGGCCATCGTGCTCTCCGGGGTCTGCGACGTGCTGGATGGTCGGATCGCACGAGCCCGCAGCCTCACTTCCGCTTACGGGAAGTTCATGGACAGCACCCTCGACCGCTTCGTGGAGGCCTTCACCTTCCTGGGCTTCGCGGCCTACCTCCGCCACCGGCCCTGGGGATCGTTCATGGCGACGGCTGCCCTCGCCGGATCCCTGCTCGTGAGCTACGCCCAGTCCCGGGGCGAGACCGTGGGAGTGACGGGCGCGGGCGGCCTCATGCAGCGCGGGGAGCGCCTGTTACTCATCTGCTTGGCCTGCCTCGTCGACCCCACCCTCACCCTCTGGCGTGCGCAACCTGAGGGAACGATCGTGGTCTGGGTGCTGGCTTTCATAGCCGTCGCCACCTTTGGCACCGCCATCTATCGGACGGCCTGGATCGCAGGTCGGCTTCGGGGACACGGGGATCCCTGAGGGCCTTCTCCTCGCCGCCGTGAGGAGCGAGCCTTCCGCGACCGTGTTTGACGGCCCCCCGGGCCCGGCGTAACGTGGGCCCGTCATGGGTCGGACACTGGAACCCGAGTTCGTAGGCCGGACCTACGATGATTTCCTCTTCCGGCCCCAGGCCGGACGCGCCGCCTCGCGGCGGGAGATCCGCCTGACCAGCCGTCTCTCCCGCGGCCTCTCCGTTGAGCTGCCCGTCTGCTCCGCCAACATGGACAGCGTGACCGAGGCCGGCATGGCCAAGACCATGGCCCTGGAGGGCGGCCTCGGCTTCATCCACCGCGCCATGCCCGTGGCCGCCCAGGCCCAGAGCGTGGCCCGCGTGAAGCGCAGCTACGGCCACTTGGTGGAGCGGCCGCTCTGCCTTCCCCGCGAGGCCAGCATCCGGGAGGCTCGGGATTTCACCCAGAAGCACAACATCACCGGCATCCTCATCGAGGAGACGCGGGGCAGCAACCTCCTGGCGGGTCTCCTCTCCAACCGGGACATGCCGTGGGGGCCGATCAACGAGGGCCGGCGGGTGGACGAGTTCATGACCCCGCTCGCCAAGCTCGTGACCGGGCCCCCGGAGATCGGGGTGGAGGATGCGGAGCGGCGGATGTTCGAGCGCCGCATCGAGAAGCTGCCCCTCCTCGACGACCACGGCCAGATCCGGGGTCTCATCACGAAGAGGGACATCATCCTCGCCCGCCAGCGGCCCTACTCCACCAAGGACGGCAAGGGACGGCTCCGGGTGGGGGCGGCCATCGGGGCGCGGGGGGACTTCTTGGAGCGGGCGGCGGAGCTGGTCAAGGCGGGCGCAGACGTCCTCGTCATCGACATCGCCCACGCCCACTCGGAGGTCATGCGGCAGGCAGTGGAGCGCTTCCGGGCCCGGTTCCCGGACGTCGAGCTCGTGTGCGGAAACGTAGGGACCGCGGCCGGGGCCGAGTTCCTCAAGAACCTGGGGGTGGACGGCATCAAGGTCGGGATCGGGCCCGGCCGGGGATGCCGGACCCGCCTCGAGACCGCGGCCGGCGTCCCCCAGCTCCAGGCCATCCGCGAGGCCTGGTGTGCGGTGGGGGAGTCGGTCCCCATCATCGCGGACGGCGGGATCAAGGAGGACAAGGACATCTTCCTGGCCCTGGCTTGCGGGGCGTCCTCGGTGATGCTCGGGAGCATGATCTCCGGCACCGACGAGGCCCCCGGCCACATGATCGAAGACCCTGGCACGGGGGAGAAGCGCAAGATCTACCGGGGCATGACCTCGCCCCAAGCCGTCTTCGAGGCTCTCTACGACGACGAGAGCGCGGAGGCGGTGACGGCTGCCCTGGACGTACCGGCCGAAGGGCAGGAGATCCAGATCCCCTACAAGGGGACGGTGGTGGATATCCTGCGCCGGATCCGTGGTCACCTCCGCTCGGCGGTGAGCTACGGGGGCGCGGAGGAGTTGGCCGAGGTGCGGGCCCAGGTCACGCCCGACCCCCTCAAGTACCTGATTCCCCTCTCGGAGGCCGCGCGGCACGAATCCTACGACCGCTGAGGCCCCGACCCCACCCGCCCTCGCCCGGGCGGGCTCAGCGACGGGCCAGGATGGCGAGCACCTCGTCGCGACGGGTCTTCGCCCGCTCGAGGAGGGACTCGACCTCGGCCGCCGTCGCCTTCCGGAAGGCCTCGTCCTCGAGGCCGGGCAGGTTCGTGCTCACGTTCCTCGCCGCCCCCCAGACGCCGGCTTCCAAGGACTTGGCGCCCACCTCGAGGTCGGACCGCGAGGCCAGGTTGCCGTGCGCGGCCATCTCCACCATGGCCTCCCAGCAGGCGTCGGCGACGCGCATGGTCCGCAACGGGACCTCCACCGTCTTCCTCAGCCCTTCCTGCAGGCGCTGGTGACGCCGGGCCGCCTGCTCCGGCGTATCCTTCGGCAGCCCCAAGGCGGCCATGTACTCGTTGAAGGCCGCGGTGTCGGCGTCGATCATGGGGATGAGATCGGTCATGGCTTGATGAAGGGTAGGGATGATCCGTCGCATCACGGCGTCTTCGTTCTCGAACTTCCTCTTTCCGTAAGTCGTCCAACCCACCATGGCGCCGAGGGCGGCGCCCATGGCCGCGCTCAGGGCCGCGGCCGAGCCGCCCCCGGGGGCGGGGGCCCGGGAGCCCAGAAGCTCCACGAAGGTTCGGACCGACCCGCCGGCGAGCGGCTCCTCGGCCTTGTCCGCGATCATGTGCTCGATGATGCGCTTCTCCGCCCGGAAAGGCGAGACCGAGCTCAACCCCAGGCGCTCTACGGCTAGGCGAATCTTCTGGCTCTCGTCCAGTATGAAGAGGTCCTCCCGGGAAATGTAGTAGTCGGCCGCGGCTAGCAGGGCCTGGAGGGGGATCAGCCCCACCAATTCCGACCCCGCCACCGCCACCTTGAGCTTCCGCGCCTCCTCCACGCAGGCCTCGAAGGCGACGTGGGGGGGAGTGACGGTGTAGTCGTCGAGGTTCATGGATACCTGGGCCATGCCGTATTCCTCCACGTACCACCCAATTCCCTTCACCGCCTTGAGCTTCCCGGGCGCGTCCGGGCCGCGGCCCTGCTCGCGCACGCTCAAGGCGATGCGATGGGCTTGCTCCTTGGTACCGAGGATGTTCACGTTGTAGGCGATCAGGAAGAAGCGCGCCCCCGCGGCGGTGGCCCCCCAAGCGGGGAGGAAAGCGGAGGGGCCAAAATCGGGCCGCCATTCCGGCCGCACGATCTTTTCCGCCAGGCCCTCGTACTCTCCGGCCCGGATCTGCTTGAGGCTCTTTCGGTGGGCTTCGGTGGCGGCCGCCTCGTAGAGGTAGATGGGGATGCCCAACTCCTCGGCCACGCGCTGCCCGAACGACTTCGCGCAGGCCACGCAGTCGGCCAGGCTCACCCCCGAGACGGGCACGAAAGGGCAGACATCCAGGGCCCCCATCCGCGGGTGGGCTCCCTGGTGGCGCCGCATGTCGATCCGTTCCTTGGCCGCACGGGCGGAGTTCAAGGCGCCCTCTACCACCGCTTCCGGGTAGCCCACAAACGTGTACACCGTACGATTGGTGGACTGACCGGGATCCACGTCCAGCAAGGTGCAGCCCGGGGTCTGGCGGATGCTCTCGGCGATGGCGTCGATGATGGCGCGGTCACGCCCTTCAGAGAAGTTAGGCACGCACTCGACCAACCTTCTCAAGCCCGACCTCGCTCTCGCGGCGAGCAACCGGAGGAAGCGGGGGGGGCGTCGAGCAAGAGGCGCCGCCGAGGGTGCTTCACGCCGTGGCTCCGGGCGGCCCGCGCGCGCGATGCCCCTGCAGTTCCCCTAACCCTCATTACCGCCATGCTAGCAGGGTCCCTCGCCGGGGGGTCGGTTTGACCGCAAGAATTGGGCTTTGTGCGGCCCTCCCGCCGCTCTATCCTGGAACCGGAGGCAAGAAGCCATGAGCAAGGCGGACGGGCCCACCATCTCGGCCCGCCTGGCCCAGCTGCCCTGGACGGAGATCGAGGCCGTGCTCTGGGAGCGCGGCTACGCCCGGACCCACGCTCTGCTGACCGCGGAGGAGTGCCGCCACCTGGCCGCCCTCTACCCGGCCGATGCGCTCTTCCGCAGCCGCATCGACATGGCCCGCCACCGCTTTGGCTTCGGTGAGTACAAGTACTTCGCGAGGCCGCTGCCTTCCCTCGTCGAGGGGCTGCGCACTTACGCCTATCCTCACCTCGCGCGTATCGCAAATCGCTGGATGGAGGCCCTTGGTTCCCCCGCGCGGTACCCGCCGCGCCACAAAGCACTCCTGCGGCTCTGCGCCGAGCACGGCCAGACCCGGCCCACCCCACTTCTGCTGCGCTACGAGGCGGGCGGCTACAACTGCCTGCACCAGGACCTCTACGGCACCCTCCAGTTCCCCCTGCAGATCACCGCCTTCCTGAGCCGGCCCGGGCTGGACTACACGGGGGGGGAGTTCCTGCTCGTGGAGCAGCGTCCCCGCGCACAGTCGAGGGGGGAGGCCTTGCTCCCCGGCCAGGGCGAGCTGCTGATCTTTACCACCGCCCACCGGCCGGCCCGAGGGGCCCGCGGCTATCACCGGGTGAATGTCCGCCACGGACTGAGCCGCGTGCGCAGCGGGCGACGGTACGCGCTGGGCATTATTTTTCACGATGCGCGCTGACCCGCCGGAAGGCGCGGAGTGTCGTACCATGCGGGGCGGGGAGAGGAGGAGGAGCGGTGAAGGGGCCGGCCACGGACGCATTCGCGCAGGTCGAAGAGGAGCTTCTCCGGGAGCGGGCCGCCGCTCTCAAACGCATTGCGGAGACGCTCGAGGAGTTGCTTTCGGGGCTCGGCGCCCTCCGCGCCCTCCTGGACCGGCTCTCGGGCCCCGAGCGCGCCGCCCAGGCCAGAGCATACCGCGCGCTAGGGGAGCAGGCTCGGCTCTACCGCTGGTATCTAGAGGTTCAAAGAGAGGCCCTCGGCCTCCGCGGGCACGACGTGCTCGACGAAATCTATCCGCGGCCGGCCCCGATCCTCGATTGAGCCCGGGGCCGACCCTGACCACAAGCCTCGACTCATGAACGGGGAAATGACCCACGAAGGCAGGACGCGCCGGCTCGCGCAGGCCATCGCGCGGGAGGGCCCCGCACCCGGGGAGCCCTTCCCTTGCCCCTACCTGCCCGGCCGGATGGCCCGCCAAGTCACTCTTCTGCCCACCCCCCTCGCCGCGGGGGTGTACCACTCCCTCATGGATCTGAACTTTCGGCGGCTCGGCCTTGTCTTTTATCGCCCCGACTGCGAGGGCTGCGGGGAATGCCGGATGATACGCGTGCCCGTGAGCGCGTTCCGGCCCTCCCGGAGCCAGCGGCGATGCTGGGCCCGCAATGCCGACCTGACGGTTGAGGTCGGCCGCCCCGTACCCACCGAGGCCAAGCGCCGCCTGTATAAGCGCTACCTGGATCATCGGCATGACGGGCAGATGGACGGCTCGCCCGCCGAGTTCCGTTTGTTCCTCTACACCTCCAGCGTTCGGACGGTCGAGATCGCCTACCTGTGCCGGGGCCGCGTCCTGGGCGTGGGACTCGCCGACCTTGAGCCCCAGGCCATGAGCGCGGTCTATTGCTACTTCGAGCCCGACGCCGAATCGCGCTCCCTAGGTGTCTTCAATGTGCTCCGCATGATCGAGGAATGCCGGCGGCGGGGGCTGCCTCACCTCTACCTCGGGTACTACGTGAGGGAGTGCGGACGGATGAGCTACAAGGCTGCCTACCGTCCCTGTGAGATACTGGATCCGACCGGACGCTGGGTTCGTGACGGGTCCGGAAATGAGACAGTGAGCGGCCGCTAAGGACTGGAAACACAGGACTTCCTGGGAAGCACACTGCAGTCGCTACCGGGTGTGAAACTTGCATCCACCTTAGGATGCAATGCCTTCGCGAAAACGAGCAGGGTCCGAGCCGCCTGGCCATTGTGACGAAGGTGATCCGCTGACGAGCGAATCCGACCGCACCGCGCCCATCAGCGCGACCGCCGCAGGAGCGGAAAAAACGCCCGCCATCGAATGGCCTTGCGTTCCCGGACCCGTGGCCTCCACGGAAGGACGGACGGGTCCCGGCCCCCCGCCGCCGCGCTGGGTCCTCGAGAGTCGGGCCGAGACCGGAAGTCAGTTGCGGCGGGTGCCCATCCACCCCCTGCCCTTCCGCATCGGACGCCGCCCGGGTCTCGACCTTACCCTCCCCTCCCTGGCCGTGTCCAAAACCCACGCGGAGATTTACGCGGCGGGCGACCTCCTCCGCTTGCGGGACCTGGGCAGCACCAACGGCACGTTCCTCAACCACGAGTTGATCACCGACCGGCCGGTCAGCGACGGCGACATCCTCCACTTCGCGGATTTCGAGTTCCGCTTGGGTCGACAGGAGGGGGGAGGAAAGGCCGCCCCCGTGCGCTCGGATTCGGATACCACGATCACGATGCACCGAGGGGACCTCTCCCGGCAGTTCGCGGAGGGGACTCGCGAGCTCACGGAGCTGATCCGGGACGGGGCCGTTACCATCGCCTTCCAGGCCATCGTCGAGATCCCGAGCGGCGCGGTCGCCGCCTACGAGGCCCTCGGCCGCGGGCGCCATCCGCGCCTCCCCGAGAGCCCGAGCGAGCTGTTTCGCATCGCAGAGAGCCTGGGGGCGGAGGCGGAGCTGAGCCGGCTCTTTCGCCGCCGGGCGGTGGAGCTGGTTCGGGATCGCCCGCATCTGCCCACCCTCTTCCTCAACACTCATCCCACCGAGTTGCGGCAGCCCGGCCTGGTGGAGTCGCTGGAGGAGCTTCGGGGTGTGGCCCCCCATCTGGACCTCGCCCTGGAGATCCACGAGAGCGCCCTCGCCGCACCCGCCGTCATCGGCGCGCTGCGGGAGCGACTGGCGGAGATGAACGTGGGCCTGGCCTACGACGACTTCGGCGCCGGCCAGGCGCGCCTCCTCGAGCTAGCGGAGGCCCCCCCCCACTACCTGAAGTTCGACCGGCGCTTCGTGACCGGCATAGATCAAGCGCCGGCCTCGCGACGGAGGGTCCTCACCTCCCTGGTGACGGTAGCCCGTGAGCTCTTGGTCAGGACGGTGGCGGAGGGCATCGAGACCGCGGCCGAGTACGAGGTTTGCGCCAGCGTCGGTTTCACGCACGGCCAGGGATTCCACCTGGCCCGGCCCGTCCCGGCCGAAGACCTGTAAGTGACCTTCCGCAGGTCCCCCTCGGCCGGAGGGCTCCTGGTCGAGGCCCGGAAGAAAAGGCTCCACGCGTCGCGGCCCCAACCTGGACCACCCGATGGGGGAGACGGCGGGCGTAGTCGCGGCCCACGATGGACCACCGCGCGGTGGACAGAACCGGCCGGGAGCCTTGCCTCAGCGTCCGGGGGCGACCCCCGCAATGTTCCCGTCGAACCGCCAGGAGCCCGTCCGGCTGGGGTGGGTGAGGGCCTGCTGCAGGGCGGCCAAGTAGCGGGCGCGCGGCCACTCCTCGGCTCCGAAACGGGCCAAATGCGAGGTGTAAACCTGGCAGTCGATGAGCTCGATGCCCCAGCGGGCCAGTTGCTCCACGAGGGTGACGAAGGCCGCCTTGGATGCGTCCGGGGCGCGCGCGAACATCGATTCCCCGAAGAAGGCCGCCCCCAGCGACACCCCGTAGACGCCCCCGGCCAAGGTCCCGTCGCGCCACGCCTCGACCGAGTGGGCGAACCCCCGCCGGTGCAGCTCGGTGTAGGCCTCGATCATGGCGCCGGTGATCCAGGTGCCGGGCTGGTCGGGACGCGGCGCGCTCGCGCAAGCCTCGATCACGGCCGGGAAGGCGGTGTCCAGGGTGAACCGATAGAGCCCCTTGCGCAGAGTCTTGCGCAGGCTCCGCGAGACGCGGAGCTTTGGGACCCGGAGCACCGTTCGTGGATCCGGGGAGTGCCACAGGATCGGCTGTCCGTTCGAGTACCAAGGGAAGATGCCGGAGGAGTAGGCGAGGATGAGGCGCTCGGGGCGGAGGTCGCCCCCCGCGGCCAGAAGGCCGTCGTCCTCGGAGTACTCCACCGATGGGAACAGCAGCCGCCGGTCGAGACGGAAGACAGGCACCGGAGATCCCCTCCCTTATTGTACGTTCGACGGCGGGGGGCAAATCCCCCAGCGTGCACCTCGAGGTGAACGTGGACTTCAGACCTCCGCTCGCGCTATCCCTTTTACTCGCCCTCCTCCCGGCCGCGCACGCCGCGGACCTGCCCGCCATCCGGGAGCGGGGCCACCTCCGCGTGCTCACCGTGCTCACCAGCCAGCAGAGCGACTTTTTCTCCGCCCAACCCGGCAAGGGCTTCGACCGGGAGCTGCTGGAGGGCTTCGCGACCCTCGTGCGGGTCAACCTCGAAACCGTCGCCCAGTCCAGCTGGGACGCCCTTGTCCCCGCCCTCCTGGCGGGGAAGGCGGACCTCATCGCCGGCCGTTTCACGGTGACGGAGGGCCGCCGCAAGCTCATCGCCTTCACCAGCGAGGTCTTTCCCACCCGCAACGTCGTCCTGACCCGCAAGCCCCACCGCGTGGTGACGACCCTGGAGGAGCTTCGGGCGGAGAAAGTCGGGACGGTAAAGGGTACGAGCATGGCGGAGGCGGTACAGGCGGCGGGGATCCCCGGGGGAAACGTCGATGAGACGATCCCCACCGGCACTCTCCCCGCCGCCCTCAAGGCGGGAAGGGTCACCGCCGTCGTCCTCGGGGTCGAGAACGCGATCGACGCTCAGCGCCAGGATCCCGACCTCCAGCTTGGCCTCTTCCTCGGCCCGCCCCGCTCTCTCGCCTACGGCGTGCGAAAGGAGGACACCGAGCTTCGCCAGGCCCTGAGCGACTACATCGACAACCTGCGGCGGACGCCCACCTGGAGCCGGCTCGTGGTCAAGTACTTCGGGGAGGCGGCCCCCGACATCCTCAGGAAGGCGCGCCAGGAGTGAGATCGTGCGCTCAGGATGCTCCCGGGGAGACCGTCTCCCGGGGGCCCTCGACCTCGAAGGTCAGCTTGTCCTCCCCGAGGCCCAGGGTGACCGTCCCCCCGTTCTCCAGTCTCCCGAACAGGATCTCTTCCGTCAGGGGATCGCGTACCTCGGTCTGGACCAGCCGGGACAGATGCCGCGCGCCGTATCTCGTGTCGTAGCCCTTGCGCGCCAGGTAGGCCCGCGCTTCCGGGGCGAGGGTGATGGCCACGCGCCGCTCCGCGAGCTGGGCCTCCAGCTCCAGGATGAACTTCTCCACGATGGTCTCCATTACCTCGGGAGAGAGCGGGTTGAAGCTCACGGTGGCGTCCAGTCGGTTTCGGAACTCGGGGCTGAAGAGGCGTTCCAGGGCGCGCTTGCCCCGGTTCCGCGCGTCCCGGGCCTGGTCGCCCGCGAAGCCGATGCTGCCCGCCGTCATTTCGCGCGAGCCCGCGTTGGAGGTCATGATTAGGACCACCTGGCGGAAGTCGGCCTTGCGGCCCGTGTTGTCGGTCAGGGTAGCGTGGTCCATCACCTGAAGGAGGATGTTGAAGAGATCGAAGTGAGCCTTCTCGATCTCGTCCAGGAGGACCACGCTGTAGGGATGGGCGCGCACAGCATCCACCAGCACCCCCCCCTGCTCAAAGCCCACGTAGCCGGGGGGGGCCCCAATGAGCCGCGCCACCGCGTGCTTCTCCATGTACTCGCTCATGTCGAAGCGATGGAACTCGTTGCCCAGGTGGCGGGCGAGCTGCTTGGCGAGCTCGGTCTTGCCGACCCCGGTAGGGCCGGTAAAGAGGAAGCAGCCCGCCGGGTGGTCGGGATGGCCGAGCCCCGCCCGCGAGCGCTTGATGGCCCGCGCCACCGTGCGCACCGCCTCCTCCTGGCCGAACACCACCCGGCCCAGAGACTCCTCCAGCGTGCGCAGCCGCTCCTTCTCGGAGAGCGTGGCCTGCTTCTCGGGGATCCGCGCCATCCGCGCAATCACGCGTTCGATCTCCGGAGTGTCCACCCGCTTGCCGGGCTCCGCGGAGTGGAGCCGCAGGGCGGCCCCCGCCTCGTCGATCACGTCCACCGCGCTGTCGGGAAGCTTGTGCTCGCGTAGGTGGCGCGCGGCCAGGCGCACCGCCGCCTCCAGCGCGGCCTCCGTGTAGACGACCCCGTGGTGGGCCTCGTAGCGCGTCTTCAAGCCCTTCAGGATCTTCGCCGTATCCTCGAAGGACGGCTCTTCCACCGCGATCTTCTGCAGCCGACGGAAGAGGGCGCGGTCACGCTCGATGTGCTTGAACTCCTCGAAGGTGGTCGAGCCGATGAGGCGGATCCGTCCCTCGGTCAGAATGGGCTTCACGAGGTTGGCCAGGTCCATGGTCCCGCCCGTGGTCGCCCCCGCCCCCACCATGGTGTGGAGCTCGTCGATGAAAAGGATCGCCTTCGGCCGTTTACCGAGGGCCCCCATGAGCGCCTTGAAGCGCTCCTCGAAATCGCCCCGGAAGCGCGTCCCCGCCAGGAGGGACCCGCTATCCAGGCCGAAGATCTCGGCGCCCTTCAGGATCTCGGGGACGTCGTCGGCCAGGAGACGCTGGGCCAGCCCCTCCACGAGCGCGGTCTTGCCCACCCCCGCCTCGCCCACGAAGACGGGGTTGTTCTTGCGTCGCCGGCAGAGAACCTCGAGCGCGCGCTGGATCTCCGGGTGGCGGCCGATCAGGGGATCGAGCTGGCCCAGGCGGGCACGCTCGGTCAGGTTGACGGCATAGGCGGAGAGGGGATCGCGGGGAGGGAGGGGTGCCTCCTCAGCTTCGCCTGCGGGCACCGTGGGCTCGGGCTCGCCCCGGGGGACCTTGGTGATGCCGTGCGAGATGTAGTTCAGCACATCGAGGCGGGTCACGTCCTGGCCCGCGAGCAGCTTGGCGGCCTGGGACTTCGGCTGCTGAAGGAGGGCGGCCAGAACGTCGCCCACGTTGGCCTCGTCGCGCCCCGCGCTCTGGACGTGCAGGACGGCCGCCTGCAGCACCCGCCGGAAGGCCAAGCTCTGGATGGGCTCTTGCTCCAGCCCCTTCGGGAGGCGCTCGATCTCGTCCTCCAGGTGGCGGCGCAGGTCCTCGCGCAGGCGGTCCAGGTTTGCCCCGCAGGCCTTCAGGATCTCCTCCCCCAAGGGGTCGTGGGCCACCGCGTAGAGCAGGTGCTCCAGGGTCAGGTGGGCGTGGTGCCGGGCCAGGGCCTCCCGCTCGGCAACGTTGAGGACCATCTCCAGGGTCATGCTGAACATGCGGGGCTTCTCACTCCTCTTCTAGGCTCGCCCGCAGGGGATACCCGTGCTCGCGGGCAAGGTCGTGAACCAGCGCCACCTTGGTCTCGGCCACCTCGTGGGGGTAGGCCCCGCAGACCCCGAAGCCCCGGGTGTGGACCTGCATCATGATGCGATGGGCTTCGGCGGGGGACTTGTGGAAGACGGACTCCAGGACCTCGACCACGAACTGCATGGTGGTGTAGTCGTCGTTGTGAAGGATCACTTTGTAGAGCTGCGGCCGCTTGATCTTGGGTCGGGTCTTCTCCTGCACCTCCCCGTCGGTGCGTCGCTCTTCGCCGGCCATACCCCATTTTACGCCGGGCTCGTGCGCGGGCGCGAGGCGGGGACCCGCGGGGAGGCCAGCGGTGGTAGGCTTGCCCCACCAAGCCTTCCCGGCACCTGCGAAAGGGGATCTCATTGAGCGCCTGCGGCCGCCGTTTCCCCGCTTGGCTGGCCCTTGCCTTCCTGGCCGCCAGCCAAGCTCCGCGGGCCCACGCCGCCCAGGTTCCCCTGCCCCCCCGGCCGGCCCAGTACGCTACCGATCGCGCCCAGGTGTTCCCACCCGCCCGGCTCGCCGCCCTCAACGCAAGACTCGCCGACTTCGAGCGTGTGACCTCGAATCAGGTCCTGGTCTACGTGGACCGGTCCCTCCCACCGGGCACGAGCCTGGAAGAAATGGGGGCCACGGCCATCCGGCAGTGGGGGGTCGGCCAGAAAGGCAAGTCCAACGGCGTCATCATCTTCGTCTTCACCGACGATCGCGCCCTGCGGTTGGAAGTGGGCTACGGCCTCGAAGGCGTTCTGCCCGACGCCCGCGCCCGTCAGATTACGTCCGATGTCATCAAACCCTTCCTGAAGAGGGGCGACACGGCGGGTGGGATTGAAGCTGGCGTGGAGGCCGTCTTCGCCGCCGTCCGGGGCGAGGGCTTCCAGGGAACGGGACGCACCGCGGCCGAGGGCCTCCGAGGGAGGGCGTCGGGCGGATACTCCTTCGCGCTGGTGGTGTTCCTGGTGGCGGGAGTCTTCATCATCCTGGTCGTTGCCCTCATCATCTGGGCCGTGAAGCAGGCCTCCGGGGAGGGGAGAACTTCGTCCCCGTCCGACCCGTCGTCGGCTTCATCTTCGTCCTCGGACTCGTCCTCGTCCTCGTCCTCCGCCTCCTCGTCCTCCTCGGACTCCTCGGACTCCTCGGACTCCTCGAGCTCATCGAGCTCGGACTTCTCGGGCGGGGGAGGGGACGGTGGTGGCGGGGGATCTAGCGACAGCTGGTGAGGCACGAAAGAGCGGCTTCGGTAACCGAGAGCAGCTTGAACAAGGTCCGCCTCGCCGGTCGCCCGGAAGCGAAGCCCGCCCAGGGGCCGTGGACCCGACCGGCCTCCGTTCGTGGTAGCGTGGGGCACCCTGATTCACGGGCATGACAAGCTCTACGGCCCGGCGGGCGCCGGACGCGAGAGAACAGAGAGCCTCGAGGCCTCGTCGAGGTCTTGGCAGAGGGGGCGGAAGTCGGCAAGGTCTCGTCGCGGACGCCGACTCTGAGTTGTCCAGTCTCGGGCCGACGAAGCGCGCAAGGAGGTTGTGATCATGCGTAGAGAGCTCACGTGGGTGGCGGCCCTCGTCGCCGGCTCCCTGGCCCTGGCCTGCGGGAAGGCCCCCGCCCAAGTCGCCCTCAAGGCGGCCGACGCGGCCATCGAGGCCGCCCGCCCCGAGGTCGAGAGATTCGCTCCCCAGGAGTTCAAGTCCCTGGCCGATTCCTCGCGGGCCGCCCACGACCGATTCAACCAGGGAGACTACAAAGGCGCCCTCACCGAGGCCGAGGCCCTCCCCGCCCGGGTCAAGGCCGCCTTGGCCGCCGCCCAGGCTAAGAAGGGAGAACTGGCCCGGGCCTGGGCCGATCTCCAGGCCAACCTGCCCGCGACGTTGGCCACGGCCACCACCCGGCTCGCCGAGCTCTCGACCAAGCGGAGGCTCCCCGCCGGCCTGGACAAGGCCAAGCTCACCCAAGCCAAGAGCGATTTGGACGCCATCACCCAGACATGGACCGAGACCACCGCTTCCTTCCAAAAAGGCGACGTGCCGGAGGCGGTGGCGAAGGCCAGGACCGTCAAGGCCCGGCTGGATGGGCTCATGACCGGTCTCGGGATCACCGCCCCCGCGTCTCCAGCCCCTGCGCCCTGACCCCGGCCCTCCGGTCGAGCCCCCCCGGCCATTTCCCACATGAGGGCGGGGAGACGGATGACGCCCGCCGGTGTCCTTGTCTGCCTGGCCACCCTTCTGCCCCCAGGCTGCCGCGCCCGGCCGGAGGCGCGGACCGTGGAGGAGACCATCCTGGACCGGCGGAGCGAGGGCCTGGAAGCCCTGACCGAGGGCGCCCGCAAGAATAGCGGCCGCCTCCTCGCGCCCGAAGACATCCTGATCGTGGTGGGGCAGGGCCTCGTCCAGCAAGTGCTCGACGGCGCGGTGCCCTTCGAGCGGACGATCGGCAATCGCTTCCGCGTCCGCGTGGCCCACTGCACCGTGCACTTGGAAGACGGGCTCGCCTTGGTCCAGTTGGAGGGGCGGGCCAGCCTGGCCGGGGGAGAAGAGGTGGGCGCGGAGCTCACGGTTTACGGCGGGCTGGACGTGGTGGACTTGGACCCGCAGTCGGGGGTGCTCCGGGCAGGGGTCCACGTCTTCGCGGTCGAGGCTAAGAGAGGGGGCCTGCTCGGCCTGCCCACTCCGACGGAGAGGCTGGCGGAGGAAATCGGCCGGGAGAAGCTGGAGAGCTTCTCCCTCCTGCTCTCCTCGGTCGAGATCCCCGTCCGGCTGGAGCGCGCCGTCACGCTTCCTGCCATCGGCACGGAGAGCGGGGTGTCGATCGCGGCCGCCCACCTACCCTTGAACCTCTCCGTGGTCGAGGTCCTCTCCTTCCAGCGCCGGCTATGGGTGACGATCCGAGCTTCGCCCACGGGCCCTCCGGGGACGCGATGAGAGCGGGAATCGGTACGGTCCTCGCCCTCCTGCCCCTCTTCGTGGCCTTGGGATGCGACCAGGGGCCGGGGCGCGCGGCCAAGGAGCGCCTAGCCCGGAAGCGTGCCCGCCAGGAGAGGCTCGGAAGGCGCTTCCCGGAGGTGGCAACCCAGGATCCCATGGTGAGGCAGGTCCAGGCGGATGAAGGGCAGGTCCTCCTGGCCCTCCGGGCCTCGTTTCTCCAGCGGGCGATCGAGGACGTCGCCCAAACCTACCTCGATCGCGTCAATCTCGACCTGCGCTTGAATGCAAAGGTCGATGCCGAGGGCGAGGCGAGGCTGGACAGTAAGCTGCTGGGCGAATTCACGGCCGGGGCCTGGAGAGTGCACGTCGAGATCCCCCGGGTGCGGGCCGTCCTCCGTGCGGGAAAGCCCGTGCTCCGGCTGCCCGCAGCCGACCGGATCGCGCTCGAGATGCCCGTCACGCTCATCAACGGCGAGGGCTCCGCCACCATTCACTTCGAATGGAGTGCCCGCGGGTTGGCGGGGCTCGCGTGCCACGACTTCGAGCTGACGCGGGTATTGCGGGGGATCGCAATTCCCGAGACCTACGCCCTCTCGGGGGCCCTCGTCCTCGCCGTCGAAGACAACGCCGTCCTGGCCCGCCCTGACTTCCCGGACGCCAGGGTCCGCCTCCGGGTGGGCCTGCCGCCCGAGGCCTGGAAGGAGGTCCGGGACGCTCTCGACGAGCAGAAGGCGTTCTCCAAGTGCGGGCTCGCCCTCAAGTTCGTGAACACCGCGACCATTCTGGAGAAGCTGGAGGCGGTCATGCGGCGGGGCTTTGAGGTGAGAATCCCCCAGAGGTTGCTTCGGGCATTCCGGCTTCCCGTCCGGGTGGAGCCGTCGGTGACGATCGAGGGCCGCCGCCTCGCCTTGAGGGTCAAGCCGCACGAGGTACGCACGGCCGAGGACGCTCTCTGGCTCGCCGCCGAGGTGGAAGCCCGCGCCGAACCCGCCTCGCCGCCGCCCTGAACCGGGGCGGCACGCCCCTTCCGTCCGGAGCGCAGAGCGGGCGCCCGGGTTCGCCGGTTGCGCGGGAAGCCTAGGCGCGGGCCAGCGCTTCCGCGAGCGCTCCCGCCACCCGGGCGTTGTGGCGCAGGAGAGCCCGGTTGGAGAAGACGCTTCTGCCCTCGGTCAGCTCGCGCAGCCGCTCGAGGAGGAACGGCGTGACGCCGCGACCCCGAAGGCGGGCGCGGGCGGCGTCGGCCAAGGCCTGGGCCAGGGCTCTGTCGTAGAGCGGGCCCGGCATCTCCTCCTCCGGGGGAATGGGGTTGGCCACCACCACCCCGGTGCCGAACCCGAGGGACCAGTGGGCCCGCACCGCCCTCGCCAGTTCCTCCAGGGCGTCGAAGCGCCGGTCCACAGGCAGATCGCTTTCCCGCCGGTAGAAGGCGGGGAATCTGTCCGTGCCCAGGCCATAGGTGGGCACGCCCAGGGTCTCCAGCGCCTCCACCGTCTTGCCGAGATCGAGCACCGCCTTGGCCCCCGCGCAGACCACCGCCACCGGGAAGCGGGCAAGGGCGCTCAGGTCGGAGGACACGTCCCCGCTCTCGGCCGCGTCGCGGTGGACGCCCCCGATCCCGCCCGTGGCGAGCACCTTGATGCCGACCCGGTGGGCGAGGAAGAGAGTGGCGGCCACGGTGGTGGACCCCGCCCGGCCGCTCGCAAGCTGGGCCGCCAGGTTGCTGAGGTTGAGCTTGGCCACCTCCTTTGACATGGCCAACCGCTCGAGTTCGCCCGCATCGAGACCCACGTGAGCCCGGCCGTCCAGGACGCCGATGGTGGCCGGCACCGCCCCCGTCGCGCGCACCTCGGCTTCCAGCTCCGCGGCCGCGCTCACGCCCTCCGGGTGGGGCAGCCCATGGGTGACAAGCGTGGTCTCGAGAGCCACCACCGGGCGCCCGGCGGCGAGGGCCTCCGCCACGTGGGGAGCGACGGTCCAGAGGTCGCTCACGGTGGGGACCACTCTCCCAGCCGGATCCGGGCCCGCTCCGGCGTGGCTCCCAGCAATCCTGTCGGACCCCAGTCCGCGATGGCGAAGCTGGCGGCCACGATGCCCCGCTGGAGCGCGCGCTCCAGGGGGTCGCCCTGGAGCCAACCGGCGAGCAGACCTCCCGCGAAAGCGTCCCCCGCCCCCGTGGGGTCCACGGCTTCTCCCCGGGCCGCCCATTCCACGAAACGGTCCCCGCGGACGTCGAGGAGCAGCCCTCCCCGGAGCCCACGCTTGAAGACCACGTAGCGCAGCCGTCCCCCCGTCAAGGAGCGGAGGGCGGGTCGGGGATCTTCCCGGGCGCCCTCGAGCTCCATCTCGTCCTCGCTCAGGAAGAAGGCATCCACCCGCGCCAGCACTTCCCGGAAGAGGGGAAGCGTCTCCCGGCGGAGCAGGAGGAAGGGATCGAGAGAGAGAAACGCTCCTTCGCGCGAGGAGAGCGAGTCCACGAGCGCCTTCTGGACGGCGAACGGCATGGGGGCCAAATGGAAGGCGCGCGCCTCCCTCCAAGCGGCGGGAATGCGATCGGCGGTGGGGGAGACCTCGGCATGGGAGGGACGGTCCAGACGGTGCACGATCTGGCGCCGGGTCCCCTCGTAGAGGAGCCAGGTGCGGGCGCCCGGGCGGCCGAGGTCGTGCACGCCTTCAAGCTCGACTCCGCGGGTGGCCACCGCTTCCAGGGCCCAAGCGGGGTAGTCGCGGCCGCGCCAGCTCACCAGGCCGGTAGGGAGCCCCCAGAGGGCCGCCCCCAGGGCCGCGTAAAGGATCGCCCCCCCGGGCTCGCTCATGCGCGTGCGCCCGTCCGGGAAGACCAGATCGTCCACGAGCAGGTTGCCAAGCACGACCAGGTCCGGGCCCACCGCGGCCCTAGCCCTGTACCGTGGGCAGCTTCGCGAAGGCGCGGACCAGGGCCTGGGCCCGGGCGGGGTCAAGAGGGTTGGACCAGAGCCCGCCCTCCTTGAGGGAGGAGCCGACGATGAAGGCATCCGCGGCTGCGTAGTCCCGGATATTCTCCGCGCTCACCCCCGAACCCACGAGGGTGGGCACTCCCGCCGCCGCGCTCACCCTCCGCACTTCCTCGGGGTCGGCGGGACGGCCGGTGGCCGGCCCGGTGACGATGACGGCGTCGGCCAGGAAGAACTCCGCCGCGTGCGCGGTCTCCTCGAGGTCCACGTCCGCGGTGATGGCGTGGGCGGCGTGCTTCTTCTTTATGTCCGCGAAGACGCGGACCCCCTCTGCGCCGATGGCCCGCCGGTAGCGCAGCACGTCCCCCGCACTGGATTCGATCAGGCCTTCGTCGGCCACGTGGGCGAAGACGAAGCCCTCCCCCCGCACGAAGGACGCCCCGCAGGCGTGGGCCACGGCCAGAGCCTCGCGGTTCGCCCCCGCCAGCACCTGCACCCCGAGGGGCAGGGGCACCGCCCGGCGGACCTCGCGGCCCGCCACCGCCATGGCGGCCACCACCTCCGGCCCCACCGCTCCTTTGAGGTACGGTCGGTCATGCATGTTCTCGATCATCAGGCCCTGGAAGCCGGCCGCGGCATAGATCCGGGCTTCCCCCACCGCTTTCTCCGCGATGGCCTCGACGCCCTTGGCGGCAGCGGGCGTCCCCGGCAGCGCGTCAAGGTGGATCACGCCGATGAGGACGCGGGGAGCGCCGAAGAGAGAGGCCACGAGGCGGCGGGGATCCATTCGCGTCTCGATGATAACCCCAGACGGGTTGTCACCGTCCGGGGGGCGGCGGGGGAAGCCTGGTGTCCGGGACGTCGAGGGCCCGCGCGAGCTCTCTGAGTTTTGCCTGGACCTTCTTCATGTTGCGGGGACCGATGCGAAGGAACTGCTTCTGGGCCGGGGTCAAGGCCTCCAGCTTCCCCTCCGCGAACTCGTAGGTCGTGGCATGTCGGACCACGGGCACGTCGCCCGCCAGTACCGGGGTCTGGAGGAGGGCGACGAACGCACGTTCCAGGGTGGCGGGGAAGCCGCCCTCCGGATGGCCCAGCTCCTTGTGCGCGGCCTCCAAGAGGGGGGCGAGGACACGGAGCGCCCGCGCACACCCCGGGGCGTCCACGGAGTCCACGGCGTCGGCGAAGGCATCGTATTCCTCGTAGCTCTTGGGGTCTACGAGGAGCCGACCGCGCTCGGAGCGCGTGCGGAAACCGGCTTTGGGAGCCAGGAAGCCCAAATGGGGCCGGGGCGTCTCGCCGTCGGCCACGTTCTCGACCACGGCCACTGCGGTCCTAATGAGTCCGCGGGTTGCGAGCCAGGCCACGAAGGAGGGGCTCGAGGACAGACCCCGAGCGAGCTCACGCACGAGCGCGTCGCTAGCGTCCAAGGCAGGGAGCGGAATCGATTCCGGCGAGGGAGCGCCGGGAGAGGGGGAGGCGGCAGTGGGGGTGGGCGGGGGAGCGGGGGAGGGGGCGTGGGGCCGGGGGAGGAAGAAGTAGAGCAGCGCAGAGATCCCTGCGATGAGAAGACCGAGTCCCGCCACCCAGGCCGTGAGGGGCAGGGCCGGCCGGGGCCCGCCCCAAGGCTCCGGGGGCGGGGGCGCCCCCGCGTCCTTAGCTGTCCGGTCGAGATCGAAGTCGTCCAGATCAGGCATGGGCGCGGGCCGTCAAGCCAAGTCGGCGGGCTGGATGGGCAGACGCCGAATCCGCTTGCCGGTAGCGGCGAAGATCGCGTTCCCGACTGCGGCCGCGATCGGAGGCAGCCCCGGCTCCCCGGCTCCGGTCGGGGCTTCGCGGCTGGGCACGATATGCACCTCCACCACGGGCATCTCGTTGATGCGCAGCACCTCAAAGTCGTAGAAGTTGTTTTGCTGCACGCGGCCTTCGGCGATGGTGATACCGCCCTTGAGGGCGGCGCTGAGCCCGTAAACGATCGCGCTCTCCATCTGCGCCCGTACCCCGTCCGGGTTCACCGCCCGCCCGCAGTCCACCGCGCAGACCACGCGGTGGACGCGCACGCCGCCGTCCTGGTCCACCGACACCTCCGCCACCTCGGCCACGTAGGTGTCGAATGAGAAGTGGCACGCGAGGCCGCGGCCCCGCCCCGGGGGAAGGGGCTGGGTCCAGCCCGCGCGCGCGGCCGCCAGCTCCACCACCGCCTTGAGCCGGGAGGTGTTGAGGACGGACTCGTTGTCCGGGGGGAGCCGGATCTGGCGTGGCTCGGCCAGCAGGCGCCGCCGCAGCTCCAGGGGGTCCACCTTGGCCGCGGCCGCCACCTCGTCCAGGAAGCTCTCGGTGACGAAGCCGTTGATCGAGTGCTCCACCGACCGCCACCAGGCCACGGGCACTCCGGTGGGCGCGGGTGAGAACTCCACCCGCACACTCGGAAACGCGTAGGGCAGGTTGACGGCGCCCCCGATCTCGCTCTCCTCGGGCCGGGCCTGGTCGGGATGCCAAAAGTCACTGATGGAGGTCGAGACCAGCCGGTGCATCCAGGCACGGGGCCGGCCCTCCCCGTCGAGGGCCGCGCTCAGCCGATGGTAGGCCGCGGGCCGGTAGAAATCGTGCTGGATGTCGTCTTCCCGCGTCCAGACCAGGTGGATGGGGGCGCCCACGGCCTTCGACACCTGGGCGGCCTCGACCACGAAGTCGGCCTGATACCGCCGGCCGAATCCGCCTCCCATGAGCGTGGTGTGGACGGTGACGGCTTCGGGCTTGAGCTCGCCGATCTTCGCGATCACGTCCAGCGCCCATTGCGGGCCCTGCGAGGGAACCCAAGCCTCCGCCCGGTCGGCGCGAATGTCCACCGTGCAGTTCATAGGCTCCATGGTGGCGTGGGCCTGGAAGGGGAGCTGGTAGACGGCCTCCAGCTTGCGGCCCGCGCCGGCGAGCGCGGCCAAGGCGTCGCCGTCGTTGCGGACGATCTTGCCGGGCAGCTGCGACAGCTCCTCACACTTCTTGAGCAGCGCGGAGCTGCTCTCAGCGGCGTGGGGTCCCAGGTTCCACTCGATCTTCAAGGCCTCGCGCCCCTGCATGGCGGCCCAGGTGTTGTCCGCCACCACCGCCACACCACCCGCGCTGTGGGCCCCCTGCGCCACGGGCGGGATCTCCACCACCCGGCGCACGCCCGGCACGGCCAGGGCGCGGGCGGGGTCGAACTTGGCGGGCCGCCCTCCGAAGACGGGGCAGCGGGCCACGACCGCGAAGAGCATGCCCGGCACCCGCACGTCGAGGCCATAGCGGGCGCTGCCATCCACCTTGGAGGGGATGTCGGTGCGGGCGAGCGACTCCCCGACGACCACGAACTCGGCGGGGTTCTTGAGGCTCACCGTCTTGAGATCGGGGACGGGCAGACGGGAAGCGGCGGCCACCAGATCCCGGTAGGGGAGCCGCTTCAGCCGCGGGCCGTGGACCACGGTCCCCTTCTCCGTCCTGCAGGTGTTGGCGTTCACCTGCCAAGCCGCGGCCGCGGCTTGGACGAGCATGGCCCGGGCCGCCGCCCCCGCCTGGCGCAGGGGCAGCCAGGAGGTGCGGACGCTGCCGCTGCCCCCGGTCCCGTGGTCGTAGACGGTGGGCTGGGTGGGGGCCTGCTCGACGCGAACGCTTGGCCACTCGACGTCCAGCTCTTCGGCCAAGATCATGGCCATCGACGTCAGGACGCCTTGGCCCATCTCGGACTTGGCCACGATCAGGGTGACCTCGCCTTCCTTGTCCATCCGGATCCAGGCGTCGAACGGGTTGGGGGCCTTCCTCTCCTGCGGCCCTTGGGCCCCCAAATCTGCGGAGAAGCGGAAGCCGATGACCAGGGCCGCACCCCCGCTCACCCCCGCCCTCAAGAAAGTGCGCCGCGACAGACCGGCGGGGGTCATCGCGCGACTCCCTTGCCCTCCGCGGCCCGGTGGACGGCGCGCCGGATGCGCTGATAGGTCCCGCAGCGGCAGATGTGCCCGCCCAAGGCGGCGTCGATGTCCTCGTCGGTGGGTTTGGGCTTTCGCGCCAGGAGTTCGGCCGCGGTCATCAGCATGCCGGACTGGCAGTAGCCGCACTGCGGCACCTGTTCCGCGATCCAGGCCTGTTGGAGGGGGTGGCTGCGGTCCGGGGATAGACCTTCGATGGTCGTGATCTTGTGGTCGCCCACGGTTTCTATGGCGGCCATGCACGAGCGTATGGCCTCGCCGTCGACGTGCACGGTGCAGGCCCCGCATTGGGCGACCCCGCACCCGAACTTGGTGCCCGTGAGGCTGAGCCCGTCGCGCAGTACCCAGAGCAGGGGCGTGCCCGGCTCCGCCTCCACGCGCCGGCTCTGGCCGTTGACGATGAGGGTGTAAGCGGCCATGCGCACCTCCGGAGGTGAGAAGCGAGCCTAGCATGGCCGGCGGCGGGCGCGAACCGCCCCCCGGCCGGCTCAGCCCTGACCGACGAGCTCCCGAAACCGGGCCTCGCCGCGCAGGCCCCCCAGCGCGGGCTCGATCCGGGCGCGGGTGATCGTGAAGCGGCGACGCATGGCGGCCGCCTTCTCCAGGCAATCCAAGGCCTCCCCGGTCTCCCCGCGGAGAGCGTGAATGCAAGCAGCGTAGTAGCGGGTGAAGGGGTCGTCGGCGCCCAGGCGGATCCGCTGCTCGAAACCCTCGAGGGCGGTCGCGAAGGCCGCGCCCGCCTCCTCCCTCCTCCCCTCGCCCAAAAGGGCAGCGCCCAGCCGCATGTGCAGCTCGATGGAGGTTCGATTTCGGAGGGCGTGATCGACGCGTTGCATGAAGGCCAGCTCCCGCTGGAAGTGTTGGATGGCCTCGCCGTGTCGGCCCTGGAGAGAGGCCAGGTGCCCCAGCCGCATGTAGGCGCCCACGATGAGAATCCCCTCCTGACCCGAGAGGAAAGCCTCCTGCAGCTCCACCGCGCGTTGGGCCACGGCCTCCCCCCGCGCGAACTCGCCGAGCAGGGCCAGGCAGTGCGAGAGCTGGAGGGCCGACCAGCCCGCCTGGGGGTTCCGGACGAGCGCTTTCTCGTAGTACGCCGTCGCCTCCCGGAAGCGGGCCAGGCCCACGAAGTGGGCCCGGCCCATTGCCCCCAAGGCGCCGGCGTCCTCGGGGTCCAGCTCCAGCGCCCGGCGGATGGCCTGGACCCCCTCGTCCTCGCGGCAGAGGGAGACGAGGACGGCGCCCAGCTCGCGCCAGCCGCGGACGAGGCCGGGACGCAGCGCGAGAGCCTTGCGAAAGCTGGCCAGGGCCCGCTCGTGGAGGGCGGGGATGGCCAAATAGTCGGCTTTGTTGGCGTAGGCCGAGCCCAACTCGAGGTGGGCCCGCGCGTAGGCGGGGTCGAGCTCCACCGCCCGCTCGAAGAGGAACACCGCCCGGTCCAGCGACTCAAAAGTCTCCACCTGCAGGTTGATGACGCCCTTGGCGAAGGCCTCGTAGGCTTCGATGACGCGGGTTTCGTCGGGGCCACGCTCGGCGGGGGCAGGCGTCAGACGCAGGGCGGAAGACAGCTCCCGTGCAATCCGGTCCTGGAGCTCGAAGATCTCCGAGAGGCGTCCATCGATCTTGACCGTGTGCACGACCAGGCCCGTCTGGACCTCCGTCAGGCGGGCCGTCACCCGCACGGTCTCCCCCGCGCGCTGGAAACCGCCCAGCAGGACCCAACGGGCCCCGAGCTCACGCCCCGCGCGCAGGGCCACGCCCTCATCCGCTTCTCCCCCTCCCGCGCCCAGCTTGCGCAGCATCTCGTGGATGCGCCCGCGGGCCACGACGGTCAAGCCTTCCGCGCTCCTCAGGTCCGCCGTCACCGTCTCCGCGATGCCCGTTCCGAGCCAGTCATCCTCATGGTTCCTCGTGATGTTGATGAAGCTCATGACGGCCACTGCGGGGGCGCCGGGGGGCAGGGGAGCGGGGGCCGGGAGCGGGCTCCCGTTCCTCACCGCCGAGAGCTCCGTGCAGACCTCGCGCATGTCCGCCTGCCGCTGGTCCCGGTCCTTGGCCAGCATCCGTAGGAGGATGGCCTCGACCCCGGGCAGCCGAGGATCGGTCAGGCGGGGGACCAGCGCGGGTGGGTCCCGGCGCAGGATTCCGTCCAGGATCTGGACCGCGTTGGCACCGACGAAGGGCGGATGTCCGGACAGAAGCTCGTACAGGACGACGCCCAGGGAAAAGATGTCGGCGCGGCCGTCGGTCTCCTGTCCCAGGGCTTGCTCCGGTGCCATGTAGGCCACCGTCCCCGCCAGCTCGCCCGCCGCCGAGCGGCGGGCGGGATCGCGGCTCCATGTCGACTCGATATCGCCGGCCAGGACCTGCCGGTGGGCGAGGCCGAAATCCAGCACCTTGACCCGGCCGCTCTCCGTCACCATCACGTTGGACGGCTTCACGTCCCGGTGCACCACCCCCCGGGCGTGGGCTTCGGCCAGGGCCTCCGCTACCTGGCCCACGGTGTCGAGGATGGCGTCCAAGTCCAGGTCGGGCCGACGGGAGAGCTCGGCCAAGGTGCGGCCGGCCACGTACTCCATGGCGATGAAGGGGACGGGGCCCTCCCCGCGGTCCAGCTCGTCGACCTCGTAAATGACGGCGATGTTGGGGTGGTTCAGGGCGGAGGCGGCGCGGGCCTCCCGCAACAAGCGGGCGCGCGCCTCCTCGTCGCGGTGGGCCTCCGGGCGGAGCATCTTCAGAGCCACCGGCCGGCGCAGCCGCAGGTCCTCCGCTCGGTACACTTCGCCCATCCCGCCCTCCCCCAGGCGCTCCAGCAAGCGGTAGTGGGACGCGATCTCGCCAAGCACAGGGATCATTATGGGCCCCGGGGAGCGGGAGCGGAAAGACGCGGCGCGGGGACGGGAATCGGCCCGGACCCAGGAGCGGGCAGGCCCTTTTCAGTTTCTCCGGGCGATCGCGGGGGGTTCGGCTTCGATCGCCTTCCGCGGGGCTGCTAATATTCCGGGCCGCGCCATGCCCTTCGCCTACTACGACCGCCTCTCCGCCCGCGCCCAGGACATCTACCGACGCAGTGACCGCGTCTCCGAGATCCGCCTGCCCCACCCGGAGGCGCTCCGCGACCTCGTGGCGGGCCTCCGCACGGCCTTGGAGAGCGGCGACGGCAAGGCGGTGGAGGTTGCGGCGGGCTTGCTCGGGCGGGGCCTGACCGAGATGTTGGAGGTGCGGCCGGTCGCCGTGCAGGTCCTCCGCGTGCGGCCGAGCTCCAGCGGAGGCGAGCTGCAGGGCCTCTACACGCCCGACCCCCGTCGTACCCCGCAGATCCAGCTGTGGATGCGCACCGCCCATCACCGCCGGGTGGTGGCCTTCCGCACTTTCCTCCGCACGCTGCTCCACGAGATCGGCCATCACCTGGACTACGAGTACCTGAAGCTGGCCGACTCCTTCCATACCGAGGGCTTTTTCCGCCGGGAGTCCAGCCTCTTCACGCAGCTGGTCCCCACCGCTCCGGCCGGCGGCGCCCCGGTGTAGTCTAGGCTCCGAGGGAACCTGGATGACCCGCCTTGTCGGCCTCGCCTGCGTCATCGTGTTCACCGCCTGCCGGGCATCCTCTCCCGGAACGCCCCCGCCCCTGTTCGATTGCCGCGTGGCCGTCGAGCCGCTTTTGGTCAAGCTGAAGGCGAGCGGAGGAGACCCGGGCCGCATCCTCCGGCCCCGAAGCTCGGCGGACCTCCTGTCGCTAACGAGCGGGAAGCGGTACAAGTTCGCCAGCCTGCGGGACGGCCGGCTCGCGATCGCCCCCCTGCCGGCGGATGCGGAGGCGAACGAGTACGTCCACCCGGTGCTGGCCGGGGGCACCCCCGTGCGCACCGCGGGAGGACTCTGGGTCGAGCACGACGGCTCGAGCCTCCGCAAGGTGACGGTGGACCAGGACAGCCGGGCCTATTGCCCCACCGCCGCCAGCTTGTCCGCCGCTCTCGTCGAACTCGCGCGCGTGGGGGTGCCCGCGGAAATCCTGCGGGTCGAGAATCGGCCCCCCGCCTGTGGGGAGACACCGGCGCCGGAGAGCAGACCCCGCTACGGTGAGCTGATGACGGAGGTGGGCCGGCGTTTCGAGCTCGCGGGTCGCAGCGTACGCAGCGGGCGCCTGGCCCTGGCCGCATACGAGCTGGGGGAGCTGCAAGAGATCTTCGATGACGATCTCCCCAAAGCGGCGCCTCCCCGCCGGACCGGGGCTGCGGACCTGCCCGGGGTCGCGGCGGCCTTCCGGCAAACGAACCTGCCCGAGTTGCTGGCCGCGGTCCGCGCGCGCGACGCTCGCGCTTTCGCGGCCGCCTATGCGCGGGCCGCCGAGACCTGCAACGGCTGCCACCGCGCCAGCGGCCACGAGTTCATCGAGGTTCCGACCCTGTCCGGGGCGCCCGTGCCGAGGCTCGATCCGCAGCGGTGAGGATCGAGACCCCGGCGCTGCCCCGGCCCCGACCCCATCCCCAGGGCCGCCCAGGGCCGCGCGCTCAGGACGCCTCGCCAGGCGCTACAATCGGGCACCGCCAGCGGAGGAAACAGTCATGGCCTACACGTACCACGAGCTGAAGAAGAAGACGATTGAGGAGCTGCGGGAGATCGCCCAGGGGATTACGCACGACGCTCTGAAGGGCTACACCCAGTTGAACAAGGAGCACCTGCTCCCGGCCCTCTGCACCGCTCTCGGTATCGATGCCCGTGAGCATCACACGGTCGTGGGCATCGACAAGAGCGCGATCAAGGGGAAGCTCCGTGAGCTCAAGGGCGAGCGCGACAAGGCCCTAGGTGCGCACGATCATAAGCTGCTCAAGCAGATCCGCCGCCAGATGCACCGCCTCAAGCGCCGGGTCCGCGCGGCCACCGTCTGAGGGCTCTCCCCCCCGCCGCCCGAGGCCAAACCCAGCGCGAGGACTCTGGGTAGGGCCCTCCTCTTGCCGGAGGGCTGGGGGCAAGGGATCATGCGCGCGTGGCCACACCTCGCCCGGACCCGACCTCGGAGGGAGTCCCCCTTGCCCGAGGCCTCCTGGCCGGCCTGAGCACGGCCAAGCTGCTCATCCACGTCCTCCTCGCCAATCGCTATGGCTACTTCCGCGACGAGCTCTACTTCCTGGATTGCGGCCGGCACCTAGACTGGGGCTACGTCGATCACGCTCCCCTCATCGGCCTCGTGGCCAGGCTCGCCCTCTTCCTTGGTGGCTCGCTGCCCGCGCTGCGGATCTTTCCCGCGGTGGCGGGGGCGGCGCTGGTGGCCCTGACGGGCTTGATCGCCTGGCGGCTGGGAGGCGGGCGCTTCGCTCAGGGCCTCGCCGGTCTGGCCGTCATCGTCATGCCCATCTACCTGGGCATCGACAGCATCCTCACCATGAACGCGTTCGAGCCCCTCTTCTGGATGGGGTGCGTGTATTTGCTGGTCCGCATCATTCAAACCGGGTCATCCCGCTTGTGGATTCCCTTCGGGGTCCTGGCCGGCCTCGGCCTCATGAACAAGCATTCGACGGCCTTCTTCCTGCTCGCGGTGGCAATCGGCCTGCTCCTCAGCCCCGAGAGGCGCGAGCTGCGCAGACCGGGGCCTTGGCTGGCTTGCGCCGTCGCTCTCTTGATCTTCCTCCCCAACCTCTGGTGGCAGGTCCAGCACGGCTTCCCGACCCTCGAGGATCTCCGGAACGTAGCCCGTATCGGCAAGAACGTCGTGCTGGGGCCGGCGGCGTTTGTGGGCCAGCAGATCCTCATCATCCATCCCGTGCTCATGCCCGTCTGGCTCACCGGGCTGGGTTATCTGCTCCTCGCTCGGCGGGGCCGGTATCGCGCCCTGGGGGTCGCGTTCGTGGCCTTCTTTCTGATGCTCTTCGCGCTCAAGGGCAAGAACTACTACCTGGCCCCCATCTACCCGATGCTTCTTGCCGCGGGGGCGGTGGCCATCGAGGACGGCCTCGCCCGCGGGCCACGCTGGCTCCGCGGCCTCTGGCCGAAGGTCCGCATCGTGGCCGTGATCCTGGTCGCGGGCGCGGTGACCGCCCCCTTGGTCCTGCCCCTGCTCCCGCCCGAGAAGTACGTCGCCTACCAGACGTGGCTCGGCGTCCGCCCGCCCCGGACCGAGGTTCACCATGACGGCCCGCTGCCCCAACTCTTCGGCGACCAGTTCGGTTGGGAGGAGCTGACCGTCGAGGTAGCGAGCATTTACGCCGCCCTTTCCCCGGAGGAGCGCGCGCGCGCAGGCGTCTTTGCGAACAACTACGGAGAGGCGGGCGCCATCGACCTCTTCGGCCCGCGCTACGGGCTACCCGCCGCCATCAGCGCGCACCAGACCTATTTCTTCTGGGGACCGCGGGGATTCCAGGGAGACGTGCTGATCGTGCTCCAGGATAACCGGCAGAGCCTGGAAAGGCTCTGCGCGTCCGTGGAGCAGGCGGGCGAGCACTATCACCCCTGGGGTATGGAGGAAGAGAATGGCCCCATCTTCGTCTGCCGCGGCTTGCGCACGCCGCTGGTCGAGCTCTGGCCCCGGCTCAAGAATTGGAATTAGGGCCTCATCTCCTCCAGGCGGTCAAGGATGAGCCCGTGGAACTGGGAATCCGCTCTGCTGAAGAGCCAGCCCAGGTGTTCCTGGCAGCGCGGGCAGTGCTCGATCTGCCAACGGTAGGGGGGAAACCAGCTCCAGTACGGGCTCGGCTCTCCGACCGGGATCAACCCCTCTGCCCGGGCGAAGCAACCGATGTGGTAGTGGATGCCGGCGGGGTTCACGAACCCGTGCTCGTGCCCGCCCGCCATCTCTATCCGCGCCGCGTGGGTGGTGACGGGAAACCGGCAGCGGGCGCAGGCCAGGATCCGATCCTCGTCCTTGGCCTCCCCACGACCGGGCACCGGTGCGACAGTCTCCGCCCGCCGGTCGGCTCGCGCCCGAAGGCAAAGGCGCTCCCCAGAGACCGCACCCCGGTCCCACCATTTTGCGGCCGCCCGGCGCGGGTCGCGAAAGGCGGGGTCGAGTATTGCTTGCGGCGCGCCGGGGAGGGGATGCTGCCCCCTCCCTTCCGCGGCGGCGGCCACGCTCAGGGGCAACGGCAGGGAGGACAGCCGCTGTCGAGGACGATCCTCCATTTTCCCTCCTCCTCCCGGCGCCAGACCGAGGTGAAGGTTCCGACGCGGTTCCCCCCTGGATCGCGCACCGGGCCGGTACTCAGGGCCAGGGTGCCGGAGTCGAGCACCTCGACCCGCTCCGGCTCCCAAGAGAAGGGGGCGTGGGGTTGCTCGTAAAGCGCCTTCCAGCCTTGGGCTACGGCCGGCTGGCCGCGCAAGGTGCCCTGGGCGGACAGGAAAACCGCCTCCACGGCGAGGAAGGACGCAAAAGCCTGGTGATCGCGATCGGCCATGGTCTTGGCGAAGGCCCGCTCCGTGTCCCAGACCTGGCGGGCGAGGTCAGCCCGCGACTCGGAGGACGTCTCGACGGGGACGACGGCGGCCAGGAGGGTCACCCCGGTCAACAGCCATCTCATTTTTCACCTCCCGGGGGCGGGAAGCCTCAAAACAACGAGAGCTGGGAATCGTCGCCCACCACCCCGTTGAAGTCCAGACCCAGCAGGGCCAGCACTGGGTCCGCGATCGGCTGCACCTGCTTCTGGACGTAATGCTCATAGTCGATCGGGCTCCGCCGCCCGTCCAGGGGCTCGGGCCCCGCCACCGTCATGAGATACGCGATGCGCCCGCGCGCCCTGCCGGGCATCTTGCGCGCCGCCGCCACATGCGGGGGGGTGGTGGCGGTATAGGCGGCGGGGTCCTTGCGCAGCGCCTTGCGGTACACCAGCTGGTCGTCGAGCCGGCCCGCGCGGAGGTCAGCCACGACCCGCCGGAGATAGTCCTCTACCGGGCGGTCCGAGAAGAGACGCGCGAAGAGCTCGCGCTGGGCCTCCTTGGCGAGTTCGGTCCAGTCCCCCCGCACGGCCTCCATGCCGGTGAAAACCACCCGCGCGCCGGCCGGGCCCTCGACGAGCCCCGCATAACGCTTGCGCGCGCCGATGGTGCCCCGGCGCACCGCGGGGAGATACAGGCGCGAATAGACCCTCTCGAACTGGAGCTCCAGGCCGCTGCGGACGTGCCAAGTACGTTCAATGTGGGCCGCGAGATCGCGGGTGAGGTCCGCGGCCAGGGTCTCTCCCAGCCTCTGGGCCGCCGCGGGGTCGGCCTCCCCGGACTCGAGGAACAGGCTGTCGGTGTCCCCGTAGAGCACACGCCGGCCGCCCGCCTCGATCCGCGCCTTGCCCCAGAGCAGGATCTCCCTCCCGAAGCTCGTGATGGCATTGGCCAGCCGCGGGTCGTGGAACCGACAGGCCGGGGTTCCCAGCACGCCATAGAAGGAGTTCATGAGGATCTTGATGGCGTGACTCTTGACCTGTTCCCCCGCCCTTCGGGCCGCGTCGCGGAGGGGCAGGATCTCATCCAGGAGTTGCGTGAGGATGCCGGGCCGGCGCGCGAAGGCGGCGCCGTTCGGGGCCAGGATGGGATCCGGATCCTCCACCACCCCCGGTCGGAGCAGGTTCAAAGGATCGATCTGAAACGTCCGGATCAGGCTCGGGTAGAGGCTCTTGAAGTCCAAGACGACCACGTTCCGGTAGAGGCCAGGAAGAGGTTCGAGTACGTGGCCCCCGCCGGTCGGCTCGGTGGGCCCCTCCCCGGCCCCGACGCTGGGGGCGACCACGCCCCGCCGCCCCAGCTCGCTAAGGTAAAGGAAGTCGAAGGCCGCGATGGAAGAGGAGACGCGATCCGGGGGCAGGCCGGTCAGGCGGCTGCGCTCGACCGCTAGCTCCACCAGGCGGAGCTTCTCCAGGATCTCGAGGGCCAGGCGCGCGTCCGTGGCGTTGTAGTCCACGAAGCGTGGCCGGTCCTCCTTGAAAAGGCGCAGGATCTCCTCCGCCCGGCCGTGCCCAGAGATGCTCTTGCCCTCCCCCAACACCTCGCGGGCCACTCCGTCCAGGCTGTAGTCGCCCATGCGGACGAAGGCGCCCCGCAAGAGATGGATGCCGTCCAGGACCACGCGCCCCGGGACAATCGCCTCGTGCGTTCGCCCCCAGCCCCGGGCTCGGAGCCGCAACCGCCCGGGGCCCCGGCCGAGCTCGGTCGACACGCCCAGGGCGCCGGCCAGGCGCGCCAACACGGCCAGGTCAAACTCCACGATGTTCCAGCCGGTGAGGACATCGGGGTCGAGCTCCCGGATCCGCTGGCAGAATCCGATGAGGAGCTCGCGCTCGGTGGCAAAGGGAATCGCATGGGGAGGGGTCGACCAGCCGGGGGGCGTGAGGAGCAGGACCTCCGTGGCCCCGGCACCGTGGATCCCGATCGAGAGGAGCCGCCGAGCTCGGGGGTCAGTCTCGATGTCAAAGGACAAGACGGAGAGCCGGGGCGTCCAGTCGGCGGGACCAAGCGCAGGGTCTTCGAAGACTAGGCCCAGGCCGGGGACGGAACGCGCCTCGCCACGGATCCACAGCGACCCCCGGATCCCCCGGTCGATGAGGTACCGCACCGCGAAGCGAATGTCCGCCTCGTGGCAGCGTATCCCCGCCCGCCTCAAGCCTTCGCGTAGGGGGAGGGTGTCGGAGGGTGTTGTCACCTCGACCCGAGACACGGGTTTGCCCTCGAGCGAGACTTTGCCCGCGGGCGTGATCCGCCCCGCCCCCAGTTCACGGGCGCGCTCGGCGTCGTCCGTCTCCACGTAGAAGTGCGGGACCTCGCGGTGGTCGCGGACGAGAAACGCTCGCCCGTCCTCGAGCCGCCCGTAGAGGTGGATCACGGGCTGGCCCGACTCGATACGGTAGGTCGGCTGCAGAATGAATCCGCGAAGGGGAGCGGGCATGCCGGGGGCCAGGCAGTTGGAACCGCGGGAGTTGTATCACATCCCCTGCCGCCGGGCCGTCCTCTTCGCTTGCCCCTCGCCGACCCGAGGGAGTGGGGAGGTCAAGGTTCCCGGCTGGGGCTAGAATCGGAATCAGGCTCGTGGCCAACCCCGCCCAGCGACATCCCGCCAACGCTCCTGGTCCCTGGTTCGTGGACCTCTCCTGCATCAATTGCGACGTGTCCCGTCAATGCGCGCCCGGAATGTTCGGGGAGGCCGACGACCAGGCGGTGGTCGTTCGCCAGCCCGCCACCCCCGACGAGGTGCGGGACGCCACCCGGGCCATGCTCGCGTGCCCCACCGCCTCCATAGGCGTCACGGGAGAGAAGCCCCCGACCGAAGGCCTCTTTCCCCAGCGCCTCGAGGACGGCGTCTACTACTGCGGCTTCACTTCCCGCCGCTCGTTCGGGGCGAACCCGTACTTCGTCGAGCAGGAAGGGGGAAACCTGCTCGTGGACTCGCCCCGGTTCGTGCCCGCGCTCGTGGACGCCTTCGAGAGCGCGGGCGGCCTCGCCCACGTCCTCCTCACCCACGGCGACGACGTGGCCGAGGCGGAGCGCTACGCGCGGCACTTCCGCGCACGGGTCTGGATCCACGAAGGTGACGGTGCGGCCGCCCCCTTCGCCACCGACGTCCTCCGGGGCCTGGACGCCGTGGCCCTCACGCCCGTTCTCACGGCCATTCCCGTGCCCGGCCACACCCGGGGCAGCGTCGTCTACCTGCTTGGGGGCCGCTTCCTCTTCAGCGGAGACTCGCTGTACTGGAGCCGCCGCCGCGGCCGGCTCTCTGCCTTCCGGGACGCCTGCTGGTACTCCTGGGCGGAGCAAGCCCGGTCCCTGGCCCGCCTGGAGGGGCACCCCTTCGAGTGGGTCCTGCCCGGCCACGGCAGTAGGGCCCACGGTCCCGCGCTACAGTGGCAGGCCGAGCTCCGGGACCTCGTGCGCTGGATGGCGGGTGCGGCCGGCCCCTCCGACTGGTGAACGGGGCCTCGCCCCGCGAGCTCGAACACCCGCATCGAGCCCTCGGCGGGGGAGCTCCCGGGAAGTATCCAGTCCATTGAATCCCAACCTTGCGCTCGCCCGGCAGAAAGCGTATGAAGTGCGGGCCATCCTGCTTGAGGAGCCCAGATGATCCCTCCCCGTGGCCTAGCCGCTGCCCTGTTCATTGCCGCTTTCGTGGCCATCCCGCCCGCCACGGCAGTCGCCGCTACGCGAGCCAAGGAGGCGCAGCCCGACGGCTTCTACCGCTATCCCACCATCGGCGGAGGGATGATCGTCTTCGCCGCCGAAGGGGACCTCTGGAGGGTCCCCGTGGGCGGCGGTGTCGCCGTGCGCCTGACCGCCCACGAGGGCGAGGAGCGCTTCCCTCGGATATCGCCCGACGGTCGGCTCCTCGCATTCACGGCCCAGTACGAAGGGAACGACGACGTCTACGTGATGCCCCTGGCGGGGGGGGAGCCCTCCCGTCTCACCTTCCATCCCGCGCCCGACCAGGCGATTGGCTGGACCGCCGACGGCAAGATCCTCTTCCGGAGCCGCCGCGATCATCCCCACGGGGACTACCGGGTCTACAGCGTCTCTCCGGAAGGAGGAATTCCGGACATGATCCCCCTCGAGCCCGCGGCCTGGGTCAGCTTCGAGCCCGGGGGCTCACGACTGGCGCTGCAGAAGATGGGACTCGAGTTCCACAACTGGAAGCGCTACAAGGGCGGCGAGGCGGAAGAGATCTACGTCGGCACCCTGGAGCCGCTCGCCTTCACCAAGGTCACGACCTACGACGGAAAGAACGCCTTTCCCATGTGGGCCCCCGACGGGCGGATCTACTTTGTGACCGACCGCTGGGGCCGACCGAACCTGGCCTCGATGAAGCCCGACGGGAGCGACGTCAAGAGGCTCACGCACTTCGAGGACTACGACGTGCGTTGGCCGGCGATGAGCGACGGCAAGATCGTCTATCAGCACAAGATGGACATCTGGCTCTTCGACCTCGCCTCTGCCAAGAACGAGCAGGTCACAATCCAGCTGCCCAGCGACCGGCTGCAGGTGCGCGAGCGCTTTGTCGACCCCCGGCCGACCCTGCGGTCCTGGGGGCTCGCGAAGGACGGGGAGCGCATGGTCCTCGAGACGCGGGGCGACGTCTGGGTCGCGCGCACACGAAAGAAGGGCCTCATCCGCCGGATCACGCAGGATAGCGCGGCCCGGACCAAGTCACCCGTCTTCGCCGCCGATGGCAAGACCATTGCGACCTGGACGGAGGTGAACGGGGAGGAGCAGCTGCTTCTCCACGCCGCCGACAACGGCGGCCCTCCCAAGCAGGTGGGTCTCCTTCCGCCCGGCTGGCACTCTGCGCCCGCCTTCTCGCCGGACGGAAGGAGGATCGCTTGGGGGGACGAGAAGTACCGGCTCCAGGTCTCGGACGTGACGAGCGGCAGCGCGTCGGTTCTGGACAAAGGGGAGTGGGAGATAACCCGCTACACCTGGTCTCCGGACAGCCGGTACCTGGCCTACGTCGTGACCCTCCAGAACCTCTATACCCAGGTGAAGGTCTGGGACGGGCAGTCGAACAAGACCCATGAGGTCAGTGATCCGATGTACAACTCCTTCTCTCCCGCCTGGGACGCGAAGGGAAAGTACCTCTACTTCCTCTCCGATCGTTACATCAACCCCTACCTCGACCGCAACGAGGCCCGATTCATCGTCAACGAGGCCACGGTGCCGTGCGTCCTGGCCCTCCAGGCCGACGGCACCCTGCCCTTCGCCCCCCGGGGCGACACCGACCCCATAACGCCGGAGGAGAAGAAGGACCAAGGCAAGAGCGACGCCAAGAAGGACGAGAAGAAGGATGCGCCGGCCAAGGAGGAGAGGGTGGAGCCCATCCGGATCGACTTCGACGGGTTGGCCGATCGCTTGGTTCAGGTGCCGGTGGCGCCGGGGAACTACGACGAGCTCCGCGCGGTGGAAGGGAAGCTCCACTGGCTGAAGGCGCCCAACCGCGGACTGATGCCGCCGGGCGATGAGACGGAGAGACCGGGAGCCGAGCTTCAGACCTACGAGATCGAGAAGGAGAAGGTCTCGACGGTCGTCCCCGGCGTGCTGGCCTACGAGGTCTCGCTAAACGGCAAGGTCCTCGTCTACCAGACCAAGGACGGGTTTGTTCGGCTGGAGGCGGGTGCCACCGCGGCCCCCAAGGACGAGGCCGCCCAAGAAGCCAGGATCGACCTCTCCGGCTGGTCGGTGGGCATCAACCCCCGGGAGGAATGGAAGCAGATGCTCCACGAAGCCTGGCGCCTGCAGCGTGATTTCTTCTACGACCCGAAGATGCACGGCGTCGACTGGGACGGCGTCTGGAAGCAGTACGGTCCCCTCGCCGATCGCATTTCCTCGCGCGACGACCTCGAGGACATGCTGGGCGAGATGTTCGGCGAGCTGAACGTGGGGCACGCCTATCACTCAGGGGGGGACCTGCGCCGGGGCAAGCCGGTGGGGACGGGGCTCCTCGCCGCTGATCTCAAGTACGACCCGGCCAGCGGTTTCTGGCAGATTGAGAAGATCTACCGGGGGGATTTTCCGGATCCCCAGTGGAGCTCCCCCCTGGCCCGGCCCGATCTTCGGGTCAAGCCGGGGCAGTGGCTGGTGGCCATCGACGGCAGGCCGCTGGCCAAAGGCGAGGACTACCTGAGACGGCTCGAGGGCCGCGCGGGGCAGGAAGTGGAGCTGTCGATCGGCAACGCCCCCCGGCTCGAAGGGGCGCGACGGGTAGTGGTCAAGACCGTCCCTGATGACCGGCGCATCCGCTACGCGACCTGGATTCGGGAGACCCGCGAGTACGTGGACAAGAAGAGCCATGGCCAGATCGGGTACCTGCACCTCTACGACATGGGGGGGCTCGGCCTGCAGCAGTTCTCCCGCGACTTCCCACCCCTGTGGAACAAACGCGGTCTGATCGTGGACGACCGCTGGAACCACGGCGGGTTCGTGGCCCCCATGATCCTGGCCCACCTGCAACGGAAGGTGCTGGCGGTGGGGGGGACGCGCTACGGGGCCGTGGACACCGTCCCTTCGCACGCCTTCCACGGTCACCTTCTCGCTCTCATCAATCGTCAGGGAGGGAGCGACTGCGAGACCCTGGCTCTGGGCTTCAAGGAGTTCAAGCTGGGACCGGTCGTCGGCACCCGCACCTGGGGCGGCTGGGTGGGCATCCGGGGGGATAAGCCCTTGCGCGACGGAGGGATGGTCACCGAGCCCGAGTTCGGCGGCTGGGACCCCAAGGGTCATGAGTGGATCATCGAAGGGCACGGCGTCGACCCTGACGTGGAGCTCGATCTCGGCCCCGATGGGCTGCTCCGCGGCCGGGACGTGCAGATCGACTACGCCGTCGACCAGCTGTTGGGTCAGATCGCGCAAGATCCCCAGGACCTGCCCCCGGCCCCGCCGATCCGGCCGCGACCCCTCCAGCCCGTGAAGTGAGCGCGGTCGCCCGCGCGGCGGGGTCAGCGGAAGCGAACGAGCGATACGAGGATCTCGCGCGTCTGGCCGTCCGCCGGGCGCCACTGGACGAGGATCGGGCTTTGGTACGTGCCGCGGACCAAACGGGCTTGCCCCTGTCCGGGGTGGTCGGAAGCCAGGAAGCTGACCCGCCGCGAGCGCAGGAAGCGGCGTGCGGGTACGGCCATGACTTTGGCGACAAGCCGCTCCACCGCCGACTCGTCGAGCCGGAAGGCCTCCATGAGGGTGTTCAGGACCCGCACGAAGTCGTACTTCGCGTAGTTGATGGTCTTGCCCGGGATGGCGAGGGGATCCTCGAGCATGTGGCGGCTCTTGAGGGCCGCGAATTTCAAGGGGTTGCGCAGGATCTCCACCAGGTCGTGCTGCATCAGCAGCGTCTCGTACTCGTTCACGGTGAGCCCGGCGTGACGCTCGCCGGGGGGGAGGGCGATGTCGACACGCCCCTTTTCGAGGCCGGCGCGGCTCAGCCTCTCGTTGATGGCGTCAATGATGCCGAGGCGGGGATCGGCCAAGTTGATGGAATCGATGGGGTGGCGGGACACGGGAACCGTGAGACGTGTCCGGTCCACCACCTCTTCATCGTCGTAGGCGAGCACGCTGGTCGTCCGTTGCCGAGGCGTTCCCGTGTTGACCCCGTCCAAGTCTATGAAATAGACGGGGGTACCGGGCCGGTTACGATAGGTAACGCAGTTGCGCATCCCGGAGCCGATGAATGTCAGGTGGGAGTCCCCGTTTCGCGGCTCTACCTCCTGCTGCTCCGGGGAGAGCTCCGCCCTTAGGTGGACCTGGTCATGTCGATAGGCCCCATTGGGGGGAAAGAGGGTGCGGAAGGTCCGGAAAAAGAGGTCTAAGCGGTCGCTGCGGTGGTGCAATCGGGCGGAGAGGCTGTGCTGCAAGTACCCGGCCGTGGTGTGGAGCGACGAGTAGAGGGCCCTCCGGTAGCGCGCCAGGAGGTCGCCGTCCTCGACCGCGATCTTGAGGGCGACATCGATGGCGTCGTAACGGCGCTCGGGTTCGAGGGTGAGTCGCAGCTCCCTAGGTGGCAATGCCGTTACTATTACGCTATTACTGGCCTCCGGGCGATGTCAAGTTGAGGCCGGCGGGGGTTGGCCGTCCGGGCTAGAATTTCGGGGCATGGCCGAAGTACCCGTCTTCGCGCGGCTTGTCGAAAACATCGGGCGGGTGGTGCTGGGCAAGCGGGGGGCGGTGGAGACGGTGGTGGCCGCCCTCCTCGCCCGGGGGCACGTGCTCCTCGAGGACGTACCAGGGGTGGGGAAGACCGTACTTGCCCGCGCCCTCGCCCGTTCCATCCGGGCCGATCTGCGGCGGGTCCAGTGCACACCGGATCTGCTACCCAGCGACGTAACGGGTGTGTCCCTCTATAACCCAAAGGAGCTCAGCTTCGAGTTCCGCCCCGGGCCCGTTTTCACCCATATCCTCCTCGCGGATGAAATCAATCGGGCGACACCACGCACCCAGTCGGCCTTCCTGGAAGCCATGGAGGAGCGACAGGTCTCGGTGGACGGCGCCACCCACCCCCTTCCCAGCCCCTTTTTCCTGATCGCGACCCAGAATCCAATCGAGCTGGCGGGGACCTTTCCGCTGCCGGAAGCCCAGCTCGACCGCTTTCTGGTGCGCCTTTCTCTGGGCTACCCGGACGACGCCACCGAGGTCCAGGTCATGACCGCCCAGCGCACAAGCCATCCCCTGGAGAGCTTGGAGCCCGTGACCGACCTTGCCCCTTTGGTGGCCGCCCAGGAGGCGGTGACCCGGGTCTTCGTCCACGAGTCGATCGTGCGCTACATCCAGCGGCTGGTGGCGGAGACCCGCCGTCACACCCACGCCGCCTACGGCGCGAGCACCCGGGGAGCCACCGGGCTCGTGCGTGCCGCCCAAGCCCTGGCTGCGATCGGGGGCGACCGTTTCGTGACCCCCGAGCACGTGCAGAGGCTGGCGGAGAGCGTTCTCGCCCACCGATTGGTTGTGAAGCCACGCTCCCGCGTCCAGGGAGTGGATGGGCGGATGGTGGTGGCGGACGTGATGCAGAGGGTAGAGGTGCCGATCGACCTCGAGCCGGCCTGACCATGGATGGAGGGTCGTCGCCCGCCTATCGCCACGTGCTGCTTGCCGCCTGTCCTCTGGCCGGCCTGCTCGGCCTGGCTCTGGGCCTACCCGCCCTGAGGGCCTTCGCCGCCGCCTCCTCCCTTCTTCTTCTCTTCGCTTACGCCCTCCCGCACCGGCGCCTGCGCGGGCTCGCCATCCGCCGCGAGCTCTACCCCAGCGCTTTCGAGGGCGAGGGGGTCGCGGTGTCCCTCGTTCTAGAAAACCACGGGGGAAGGACCGTCCATCTCGTGGAGATTGCGGATAGTTTCGGCCCGGGTCTGGCCCACCGGCAGCTCCTCCTCGAGCCCGGACCCCTGCACGGGCGGTGTAGCCGTCGCCTGACCTACCGAACCTTCTGCTCGCGCTCGTGGGGGATCTATTCCGTGGGGCCCCTCTCCCTCCGCACGGCTGATCCCATGGGGCTCTTCCCGACCCGGCGCTCCATCCTCCAGGTCGAGCCCTTCGCCGTCTACCCCCGGGTCTATCCGGTCGAGGGCATCGAGCGCCTGGGTGGGCGGGCAACCGCCACGCCCCAGCCCACGACCCGGGACCGGTCCGGCCAGAGCCTGGCCTACCTCGGGGTGCGGGACTACCAACCCGGAGACGAACTGCGGCGGGTGCACTGGCCGGCCACCGCCCACCGGGGCCGCCCGGTCGTTAAGGTGCAGGAAGTCGACCTTGTGCCCTACCTGTCGTTGTTCCTCGATCTCGAGCGCGCCCACCGAGCGGGCACCGGCCTGAAGTCCACCCTCGACTACCTCGTGCGCTCGGCGGCCTCCTTGCTGGCCTCCGCCCTCCGCGTGGGCGACACCGTGCAAGTCTTCGCCGAGGGACGCTCGCCCCTCCTCCTGCCGCCGGGGCAGGGGGACGTCCACCTCGCCCATGGGCTGTGGGAGTTGATCCGGGCACGGCAGGAAGGGACGGCGTCGCTCTTCGAGCTGGTACTCCGTCACCGCCCGGCCCTTCCTGAGGGTTCCACGGCCGTGCTCCTCCTCGGGACCATCTCCTTTGCGGACGAGGATCTCGACGAGGTCCTGGAAGCCCTGGCCGCCCGGCGCATCCAGGCGTTCGTCCTGCTCGTGAACAATCACTCGTTTATCCCCATCGACCATCGGGTGCTGCCCCGAGAGCAGGCGGAGGAGCGGACGCGTGAGCTTCTGGCCCTCCTTCGCCACCGGGGCGTGGCGGGGACGGTGCTGAGCGCGGAGGATGACTTGGAGGAGGCCTTGGGACGAGTGGACAGCCTGGGGATGCCGGCGTGAGCGCGCCCCGCCCCCCGGCGGCGGGGGCTGCCTTGGCCTCCGCCCGCTCCCTGGCTCTCTACGGGCTTTCCCTGAGCGCGGGGGCGGGCGTGGCCCTCGCCTGGCCGGGGCACGGAGACCCAACCCTGGGGCTCGCGGGGGCGGCCCTGGGCCTGGCCGCAGCCCAGGTCCTGGGGGACGGACTCTCCCCGTGGCTGGAGGGAACTCTGGGGCCCCGCGCGCGCCTCAAGGCGCGCTCCTGGGCAGGCGTGCTGTACACCGGCATCGCCCTCCTCGGTCTGGCCGTCGTCGTCGTAGAGCCTAGACTGCTGCGTCCGGCAGGCACCCTTTTTCTTCTCTTGCAGGGGTTGTTCCTCCTCGGCGGGCCTCCCTTCGGGGGTTCGGTCCTGGCCGTGGCCAACGCCCTCGTGCTCGTGTTCCTGGTTTCCTTCCGCGGGGGGCTGGTCGCCGCCGCCTGCGTCACGGGTTCGCTGGGCCTGCTCGTCTTTTTCCTGACCCTCGACCACTACACACGCCAGCTCTCCTGGTATCCCCACCGGGATGTCTTCTTGACGGGGGCGGCCCTGCGCCAGGCCGCAGCCGTAGCCGCGCCCCTGGTGCTGGGCCTTTCCCTTTTCTTTGCCCTCTACCCACCCGCGTCCTACGCGCGCCTCCCCCTCCCGGACACCGACTCCGCGGCGCGGTCGGAGCAAGTGGCCAAGGCCTACCGCCGCCTTCTCCTGCTCGCGATCGCGGGCGGAGGGTGTGTTCTTCTCGCGACCCGGCTTTTCCGGCGGGGTCCGAGGGAAGAGCCGCCCCGGGAGGAGCTGGTGGAGCCCCAGCGCGGCCAGGAGGAGACCCTCCCGAGACCGCCCCACCGCCGTCGACTCTACCTGGGCACGCGGGGCCGCATCGTGCGTGCCTACCTGCGCGTCCTTTCCCAGGGCCCTCGCTTGGGCCTCCGTCTCCGGCCGAGCCTGACCCCCCGGCAGATCGCGGCCTACCTTCGTTACCCGGCGGCGGCGGTGGCAACCCTCACAACCCTCTTCCTGGAGGCCCGTTACGGTCCGGAAGAACCCGTAGAGACGGAGGCCCGCGCGGCCGAAGCAGCGGCCGGGAGCATCCTGGCCCGACCACGCTCCGCCGCGGTCGCTCGCCGCGCGGTGCCCGAAGCCGGGGGTTGAGGGCTATGGACTTCGATCGGCTGGTCGACTTGGTCGATCGCGTCCGATCCACCACAAAAAAGACAGAGAAGGTCTCGCTTCTCGCCGAGTTTCTCCGCCAGACGGAGGGGAGAGAGACCGCGCTCGCGACGCTCTATCTCTCGGGCGACCTCCCCCAGGGCCGGATCGGCATCGGCTGGAAGATGGTGCAGGCCGCGATGACCGAGCAGCCCCCCTCCGGACCCCCCCAAACCCTGCTCGACGTGGACCGGGCCTTGGGCGCGATCGCGGCCGAGGAGGGCCCGGGCTCCTCCGAGCGCAAGATCCGAGGTCTCCGGGCCCTTCTGGAGCGAGCCGACGCCCGAGGCCGCCGCCTGTTGGCCGGGCTACTCATGGGGGAGCTCAGGCAGGGAGCGCTCGAGGGGCTCGTGAAAGAGGCGGTCGCCCAGGCCGCCCGTCTTCCCCCGGCGGACGTCCGGCAGGCCGCCATGTTCTCGGGCAACCTCGGGGAGGTGGCGCGGGCCGCCCTAGAGGAGGGGGCGGCCGGCCTCTCCCGGTTCTCGCTCCGGCTCCTCTCGCCGGTGGCACCCATGCTCGCCCACACCGCGGACGACGTGGGCGAGGCCCTCGAACGGCTGGGGGAGGCAGCCTTCGAGTACAAGCTGGACGGGGCCCGGATCCAGCTCCACAGGGCGGGGGACGACGTCCGGGTCTTCACCCGTCAGCTCCAAGATGTCACGCCGCGGGTGGGGGAAGTCGTGGCCTGGGCCCGGGCCCTCCCCACCCGGGGCATCGTGCTGGAAGGGGAGACCATATCCCTAAGGCCCGAGGGAAAACCGCAACCCTTCCAGGTCACCATGCGGCGGCTGGGCCGGTCGAAGGGGGTGGAGGCGGCCCGTCAAGAGCTCCCGCTCTCTTCGTTCTTCTTCGACTGCCTATACCTGGAGGGCGAGGGTCCGCTCGTCGCGCTCCCCTACGCGGAACGGGCGGAGCGTCTCCAGCGCATGATCCCCTCCGCATCCCTCCTGCCCCGCATTGTTACGGGCCGCCCGGAAGTGGCCCAGCAGTTCATGCGCCAGGCTCTGGAGGCGGGGCACGAAGGGCTCATGGCCAAATCGCTGACCGCTCCCTACACCGCCGGCCAACGCGGCTTCCACTGGCTCAAGCTCAAATCCGCGCGGACGCTCGACCTCGTAGTTCTGGCCGTGGAGTGGGGGAGCGGCCGTCGGAAAGGCTGGCTCTCCAACTTGCACCTGGGAGCACGCGATTCCGCGAGCGGCCAGTTCGTCATGCTCGGGAAGACGTTCAAGGGGCTCACCGACGCGAGCCTCAAATGGCAGACGGAGAAACTCCTCTCCCTGGAAGTGGGACGGGATGACTGGACGATCTATGTGCGCCCGGAGCTGGTGGTGGAGATCGCGTTCAGCGATGTCCAGGAGTCGCCTCGGTATCCCGCCGGTCTCGCCCTGCGCTTCGCGCGCGTGAAGCGCTACCGTCCTGACAAGTCGGCCCAGGAAGCCGATACCATCCAAACCGTCGCCGAGATCTTCCGCCAGCAGCGGGCCTGAGGGCGCGCCCGTCGACCGCTCTCCCGCGGGCCGGGCGTCCAATGGCCAAGGAGCGGGCGCAGCGGGGAGGGGCCGGTTGACCGCACTGGAGGAAGGGCGTAGGTTTCCCCCCGACCGAGGAGGGAGCCCCAAGATCGCCATGGAGATATTGGACCCAGGTAAGGCCTACGACGTCTGCATTGTCGGCTCGGGAGCCGGCGGGGGGATGGCGGCCAAGGTACTGACGGAGGCGGGGGCGGACACGGTTCTGCTGGAAGCGGGGCCCTGGTGGGACGTCGAAAAGGACGGGGCGATGTTCAAGTGGCCGTACGAATCGCCGCGCCGGGGAGCGGGCCACCGCTTGAAAGGCTTCGGAGAGTTCGACGGGAGCATCGGAGGCTGGGACCTGGAGGGCGAGCCGTTCACGACCGCTAAGGGCAGCTCGTTCATGTGGTGGCGCAGCCGCATGCTGGGCGGGCGCACGAACCACTGGGGGCGCATCTCCTTGCGCTTCGGTCCCTACGACTTCAAGGGCCGGAGCCGCGACGGGCTCGGCGACGACTGGCCCATCTCTTACGAAGAGCTCAAGCCCTTCTATGACAAGTTGGACCGGCTGGTGGGCATCTTCGGCTCCCAGGAGAATCTCCCCAACGAGCCGGACGGCGTCTTTCTTCCCCCGCCCGCGCCGCGCTGCTACGAGCTTCTGGTCAAGCGCGCTTGCGACGACCTCAAGATCACCTGCATCCCGTCCCGGCTCTCCATCCTCACCCGGCCGCTCAACGGCCGGGAAGCCTGCCACTATTGCGGACAGTGCAACCGTGGATGCTCCACGCACTCCAACTTCTCCACCCCCTCCGTCCTCCTGCCCCCCGCGCTCAAGACCGGCCGGCTCAAGATCGTGACCGGGGCCATGGCGCGGGAGGTGCTGAGCAATTCCGAGGGCCGGGCCACCGGCATCTCCTACATCGACACCGCCACCGGACGCGAGAAGCAGGTCCGGGCCCGCATCGTGGTACTCGCCGCCAGTGCCTGCGAGTCGGCCCGCCTCCTCCTCAACTCGAAGTCGTCGCGTTTCCCGGACGGTCTGGCCAACGGCAGCGGCGCCGTCGGTCGCTACCTGACCGACACCACCGGCACCGAGGTGGTGGGGCACTTTCCGCAGCTCATGGACGGGCTCCCCCACAACGACGACGGCACGGGGGGCATGCATCTCTTCATGCCCTGGTGGTTGGACAACCGGAAGCTGGATTTTCCCCGCGGTTACCACGTCGAATTCTGGGGTGGCCGGGGCGTCCCCAGCTACGGGTTCATGCACAACATCCACAAGATGAGCGGGGGGGGGTACGGCCGGTCGCTGAAGGCCGACTACCGCAAGTTCTACGCTTCCACCATTGGCTTCTCCGGCCGCGGGGAGATGATCCCCAATAAGGACTCCTTTTGCGAGATCGACCCCGACGTGGTCGACCGCTGGGGGATCCCGGTGCTGCGGTTCCATTGGAAGTGGTCAGACTACGAGCTCAACCAGGTCAAACACATGCAGGAGACGTTCCGGCTCATCGTCGACAAGTTGGGTGGCAAGGCCCTGAGCAAGATGCCGGACCGGGAGGAGGAGTACGGGATTTCCAAAGGGGGACAGATCATCCACGAGGTCGGGACAACGCGGATGGGCGACAGCCCGCGCACGTCCGTGCTCAACAAGTACTGCCAAGCCCATGAAGTCCCAAACCTTTTCGTGGCCGACGGGGGTCCCTTCGTCAACAACGCGGACAAGAACGTCACTTGGACCATCCTCGCTCTGGCCATGCGGACCTGCGAGTACATCGCGGAGGAGAGGCGGAAGGGAACGCTTTAAGGGAGCAGAGACAGATGGCCGAGATCGGACGCCGGGGACTGCTGAAGATGCTGGGGGTCGTACCCGTGGCCGCCGCCCTGCCCGTGGCTCGGGCGGAGGTCCCGCCCGCCGCTCCCCGCGCCCGGGAGGCGAAGGCCCGAGCGGGCGCTTTCCCGCCAAAATTCTTCACCACCCGCGAATACGCCACCGTGCGGGTGCTCGCGGACGCCGTGATCCCCCGCGACGAGCGCTCGGGAAGCGCCTCCGACGCCTTGGTGCCCGAGTTCATGGACTTCATCATGATCGATCCCATGGCCAACGACCGTGAGCGCGAGCGGCGGCAGACCGCGATGCGGGGCGGCCTGGCCTGGCTGGACGCGGAGTGCGGGCGGCGCTTCGCCAAGGCCTTCCTCGAGTGCAGCGAGGGGGAGCGGGCGCAGGTGCTGGACGATATCGCCTGGCCAGAGAAGGCCCGCCCGGAGATGAGCCACGGCGTGAAATTCTTCAACGACTTCCGCGACCTCACCGCTTCCGGCTTCTGGAGCAGCCGCATGGGGGTCGAGGACCTCCAGTACCAGGGCAACACGGTCGTCGTGGACTGGACGGGGTGCCCCCCGGAAGTGCTCAAGAGGCTCGGACTCTCGCCCGCAACCAAGCCCTGAAGCGGCGACGGCTACGAAAGAGGCCCCCCATGCCAGAGGTGAACGTCGCCCTCATCGGCTACGCCTTCATGGGGCGGGCCCACAGCAACGCCTATCGCCAGGTCGGTCCTTTCCTCAACCCCCGGCTCAAGCCGCGGCTCAAGGTCCTGTGCGGCCGGAACGCCCGGGCGGTGGGGGAGGCGGCCCGTCGGCTGGGCTGGGAGGAGACCGCTACCGACTGGCGCCAGGTGGTGAACCGCAAGGACATCCACCTCGTTGACGTGAGCACGCCTGGAGACAGTCACGCCGAGATCGCGATCGCGGCCGCGCGCGCGGGAAAAGCCGTCTTGTGCGAGAAGCCTCTGGCCAACACCCTCAAGGACGCCAAGGCCATGCTGGCGGCGGTTCGAAAGGCTGGCGTCGTCCACATGGTGTGCCACAACTACCGCCGCGTCCCCGCCGTGCAGCTCGCCCAAAAGCTCATCGAGCAGGGCCAGCTCGGCGAGATCCGCCATTTCCGCGCTACCTATCTCCAAGACTGGATCGTCGATCCCTCATTTCCCCTCGTCTGGCGCTTGCGCAAGGAGCGGGCGGGCTCGGGGGCTCTGGGTGACCTCGCATCGCATGCCGTGGATCTCGCCCGCTTTCTGGTCGGGGAGATCACGGAGGTGGCGGCGGCCCTGCGCACCTTCATCAAGGAGCGCCCGTTGCCCGAGAACCCCAAGAGGCGAGGGCGGGTCAGCGTCGACGATGCCGCGGCCGCGGTGGTCCACTTCGCGGGGGGTGCTCTGGGGACCATCGAGGCCAGCCGTATGGCGCCCGGCCGCCGTAACTACAACCGGTTCGAGGTCAACGGAAGCCTAGGCAGCGTGGTCTTCGATCTTGAGCGCCTGAACGAGTTGCAGGTCTTCCTGCGCTCCGACGCGGGCGCCATCCAGGGCTTCCACGACGTGATCGTCACCGACTCCGCGCACCACCCGTACATCAAGGCCTGGTGGCCGCCCGGCCACCTCATCGGCTACGAGCACACCTTCACCCACACCGTCTACGACTTGCTGGAGGCGATCGCGGACGCGAGAGTACCCCGCCCCAGCTTCGAGGACGGCGTGATCAACCAAACGGTGCTCGAAGCCATGGAGAAGGCCGCGCGGATGCGGCGCTGGGTGACCGTTTAGGCCTCTACGGCCTCTCCTCCGGCAATTCTCGGAGCCAGATGTTGCGGTAGCGGACGGGGTTGCCGTGCTCCTGGAGCATGAGCGGGAGCCTGTCTGGATGGGGCCCGTACGGCGGCCGCGCCTTGTGCGCCGTGGGCCCCGTGAGCTCGGTGGCGTGCTGCACGACCACACCGTTGTGGAACACCGTGACCCGCGCTGGGCGGCGCAGCGCGCCGGTGACCGCGAAGCGTGGGCCCTCGAAAACGATGTCGTAGCTCTGCCACTGGCCGGGCCGACGGGAAGCGTTCACGAGCGGCGGGGTCTGCCCGTAGACGGCGGCCGCTTGACCGTCCGCGTAGGTGGGGTTCTCATACGAATCGAGAACCTGGATTTCGTACCGCCCCATCAGGAAGACCCCGCTGTTCCCCCGCCCTTGGCCATCGCCCGCCACCGAAGCGGGCGTCGCCCATTCCACGTGGACCTGGCAATCCCCGAACGCCTGCTCGGTCACGATGCCCCCCACGCCCTTGACCACTTCCGTGTAACCGTTCTCAACCTTCCAGCCTGCGGGACCTTCCTTTTCCGAACGCCACCGGGAGAGGTCCTTCCCGTCGAAGAGCACGATGGCATCGGAAGGCGGTCGCCCAGGAAGTTCGGGCGTCCCGGGTGTTCCCGGATCGACCACCGCGGGCAGGGGCCGCTTCGGGTCGTGAATCTCCCACTGTCGCGGCGGGCCCTGTTCCGCCGCGGCGACGACAGCACTCAGGGCCAGAATGAAAGAGGCGCGGTGGGCACTCGCGGTGAAGCTCATGTCGGCGGCACTCCTTTCCTATGTGGCGCGCGGGCGGGGTCGGCCCGCTTCTAGGTCTTCTCCTCCAGGGCCCGCCGGAAGTACTGCAGGGCGTGCCGGACACCCTCCGTCGGGTCGCTCTCCTCGATCTCGTACTCGAGATTGGCGCCATAGCGGAAGTGGACTTCCTTCAGGACCCGTGCGATCTCCCGCAGGGGCGTGGCGCCCTCCCCGAAGCGACGGTAGCTGTGCGCGGGGTCCCGATCCCGATCCTTGATGTGGAGGCTCACGATGCGGTCATGGTGCTCCCGGAGGTAAGCCACGGGGTCGTGCCCCGCCGCGTAGAAGTGCCCCACGTCCAGGTTGATGGCCAGGAAGCGGGAGCGCCCGGCCAGCGCTTCCGCGAAGTCATCGGGGCCTTCGAACTCCTGCTTGCGGTCCCCCTTGAACCAAGGGTCGCCAAACCAGTGGTTGTGAAGACCCAGGTAGACCTCGTGCTTGCGGCACCACTGGTCCAGGCGCGGCACGAGGCTCTTGCGCACGGAAGCCGTCATCACCTTCGTGCCCAGCCGCTTCGCCCCCTGGAAGCCCCGCTCGAGTTGCTCATCGGTGGAGTCGGGGGAGAAGTTCACGCAATAGGCGCTCACGGTGATCCCCGCCGAATCGAGCTTCTGGCGGGCAGCGTCGAAGTCGGCGTCGCTGGCCTTGGCCGGGTCGAGGTGCCCCTGCCACAGCTCGAGGCTGCTGATACCCACGGATCTCATGGCCCCGATCATGCGGTCCAGCCCGAAAGCGCGGAAGGTGTAGCTTTGGACCCCGACCTTTATGCCCCCGAACACCGACGGCGGGATCTTGCCCGCCTCCGCGCGGGCTCGGGGCAAGAAGAGGCCGGCTGAGGCCCCCGCCAACCCGGCCGAGAACGCACGACGCGTGACTTTAGTCATGATGCCTCCCCGTTGGTACTGATGGTATGCCGAGGCGCCGCTTCCGCAAAGGCTTCCGTGGCCGGCCTGTGGGTTGACGGCCGTGGGCCACTGAGCGTAACGTGCGCCCCTATCCTCCGCGCGAGGAGGCATCATGTCCGTCTCTGCGTTCCGACCCCTATTCATGCGGATCGGCGTCCTCACCGCCGCCCTGCAGGAGCTGACCCCGCGGGCTATTCGCGACCCTGACCCCGATCGAGCCATCGAGGACTGGCTAGCCTTTGCCCGCGAACTGGGCGTGGACGATATCCAGCTTTCCGCCGCCCTGCATCCGACGGAGGCGGACGTCCCGGCCGAGGCCTTGCTGGACCCGGTGGCCAACACCCTTGACCTCCGGGCGCCCTTCGATCGGGGCCGAGCGGGACGCGTGCACGCGGCCCTCCAGTCTTACCGGGTGGGACTCTCCGACCTCGCCTACTTCGATAACATGCTCCACGACGACCCGGCCATCCGAAGAAAGAAGCACGCCTTCATGGGGCGGGTGTTCGAAGCGGCAAGCCTGCTTGGGGTGTCGGCAGTCTGCGGGTTCGTGGGACGGAACCAGACCCTGAGCATGGACCAGAACCTCGAGGACTTCCGGGAGAGCTTCGTGCCCCTGCTCAGGGAGGCGAAGGCTAGAGGGCTCGTCTACCGCGTCGAACAGTGCCCGATGCCGGGCTGGACTACGGGGGACAACTTCCACAACAACATCGCCTACACCCCCGGAACCTGGATTGCCCTCCACCGGATCTGCGAAAGGGCGGGGGTGGGGGATCAGTTCCGAATCCACTACGACCCCTCCCACGCCATCCTGATGGGGCAGGACACCCGCTCGCTCTTTCAGTACCTCCGGGACGAGGGCTATCCCTTCTTGATCGGCGGCTTCCACGTCAAAGGCCAGGTCATCGACGCCCGCGGCGTGGCCGGCTGGGGTTACGGCGGGCAGACGGTGGAGCGCGGGGACTGGAAGGACGGGCGGCCTTCCGAGAAGCCGGCGGACCAAGCCCTGGCCTGGCGAAAGCAGACGGTGTTCTGCGAGCACGAGCTTCCGGGCACTGCGCGCCACGACCCGCTGGCCTACCTTCAGAACCGAACCGTGGACTGGCTGGACCATCAGCTCGCCGCCCGCGAGCTGCTCGCGCTGGACATCCCCAGGACCCACCTGGTGGTGGAGCACGAATACCCGAAGGCCCGCATCCAGGACAAGGAGCGGCTGCTCCCGATCCTGGCCGGGTCCATCGCGTTCACGCGCAAGATCGACGAGGCGGCCGCCTGCATGTACGCCCTCCAACGCGAGGTTCTGCCCGGCCAGGGCATCCCCGTTCAAGGTCGGGGCCGAGAGGCTTACCGGAGCTAGGACCCGAGGAACCGGAGAATCCTCCCTCCCCGCACGAGCGGAGCCATCTCGTTGTTCTGAAGCGATTTCCATTGATCACGGACGCGCTCTATCGCCTCCAGGGGTGGCCGGTTAACCTGGCTCGGGCGGTCCCGCCCGCTGGAGAAGGGTCCCTCCGATGAGGTCGACTGCAGTTCGGCTATGATCGAAGGCTGGAGGTAGAGTTGCGGGTCCGCTTCCAGACCAAGGTCTTGCTCCTCGTGCTGGCCGGGGTCGGTTTGCCCGTGTCGCTGATGGGCTGGTACCTGCTCCACGCCAACGGGGAAGTGCTGGCGGAGAAAGTGCGCGAGGCGCTCTCCAACCAGGTCTTCCGCAGCAGCAGCCAGCTTGATGACTGGATGCAGCAACGCCTGCACGAGGTCTCACGGTGGTCGGCGTCGTTTGTTGTCTTCGAGAGTGTGGAAGCGCTCACCCGGCCCGCGGTAGAGGCGAACAAAGCGCGCCGAGATCTCGCCGCTTACCTAGAGTCCGTGCTGGGGCACTACCGGAACTACGAGTCCCTGTTCGTCATCGACCCCCGGGGAAGGGTCCTGGCCTCCACCCGCCAGGAGCGTTGGGAGGACTGGGGCCAGGCCCTGCTCGATCGCGGGGGCCTGGAGCGCGGGGGCGTGGTGAGTCCAATTCATCAATCTGCCTTCGAAGGCCGGCCCACGATGCTGGTGGTGCACACGATCCAGGGCCGGTCCGATAGCGCCATTGGCTATTTCGTGGAGCGGGTGGATCTGCGGGAGCTGGAGTCGCTCTTGGGGCCCACCGACACCGACCCGCCATACTCCTTCTGGCTGCTGGACGAGCGGGGTCGGGTGATGATGCGTGCGGGTAAGGTGCCCGATGCCCCCGGCGAGCAAGTGTTTCCGGGGACGCTGCCCCCGGAGGGCCAGGAGACGGGCCCTGCGGCCAGCGTCTTCATGCCCGGCACAGGCACGGTGATCTACGCCGTGCGCCGCCTGAGCGGACCCACCCGCGGCTTCGTGGCCGCCACCGTGTCCGCCAGCGCGGCCTACCGCCTCCTGAACGAGGCCCGCACTCGGCTTCTCATCATCGTCCTGCCCCTGGTTGGCCTGGTGCTTCTGACCAGCTTCCTGGTGGCGCGCAATCTTCTCCGGCCGGTCTTAAAGCTGTCCGAGGCGGCCAAGGGAATCAGCGCCGGCGATCTCGAGGTCTCGCTCCCCGTGCGTGGGAACGACGAGATGGCCGATCTCACCCGCGCCTTCAATGAGATGACCCTGCGCGTGCGAGAAAGCCAGAGGACGCTGGAGTCGTTGGCCATCACCGACGGCCTCACCGGGCTCTACAACCGCCGCCACTTCGAGGACACCGTGGACAAGGACCTGCGCCTCTGCGAGCGCGACGCACGCACGTCCAGCTTGCTCCTGCTCGATCTCGATCACTTCAAGGAATACAACGACCACTGGGGCCACACCCAGGGCGACACCGAGCTCAAGCGAGTGGCGGCCGCGGTCAAAGACTCGATCCGCGCCACCGACATGGCCTTTCGCTACGGGGGAGAAGAGCTGGCCGTGCTGCTCCACTCCTGCCCCAAGGGCCAGGCGGTGCAAGTGGCGGAGAAGATCCGCCAAGCGGTGCGCGCGCCCGCGGTGAAGCCGGGGGCCCTCGAGGGACGCACCACCACCATCTCCATCGGGGTGTCTACTTTTCCGGAGGATGCCCACGGCGTGCGGGAGCTCGTGGACGCGGCCGACGGCGCGCTATACGCGGCGAAGGACCAGGGCCGAGACCGCGTCATGCTGGCTAAGGCGATTCCCCCCGCCCCCACATCACCCGCAGAGGCACGACGAGACGCCAAGAAGGAAGGGACGCCCGTCCGCCCGTCCTAGGTGTGACTCGACGAGGGGGCGCAGGCGTGCTTCCCTCAGGGAGGCGGCGGGCTCGCCTCCCGGCCCTTGGTGACCATGTCCTGGACCTTGCGGGCGAAGAACACGGCCGCTCCGAAGTTGTTCTCGCTGAGCTGACGCTCGGCCTTGGCCAGCAGCTCCTGGCAGCGCCCTAGGGTCACCTTGTCCCGCGCGTCCAGGCGACCCATGAGGATGCGCGCCTCCGCAATTGCGGACGACGCATCAGCCTTGGTCTCGATTCCCTGCAGCCGAGCTTTGGTCCGCACGACCTCTGTCTCCGTCAGCTCCAACTCGCGCTGCAGCAGGCTTACCCGCTGTTCCAGCCGCCGTCGCTCTTCCTCGCTCCGGCGCAGTCGGCCCGCGACCTCCGAGTTGTCGTGCGCGGCCTTGTCGGTAGGCGGGCCCTTCGGGTAAAGGCGGGTCAGGTCGGTGGCACAACGGGCTTCCGCCGCGGCCAGCCGCCCTAGAATTTCGGCCCTCTGCGTGGCGTCGGGCGCGGCCGCGCTGTTCGCGCTGAGCGCCTCCGCCTCCTTCAGATGGCCCTCGGCCTGATTGAAGATTTCGGGAACCCGCTGGGGGGCGCCGGCGCGGCGGGCCTCGTCTACGGCAACACGGGCAGGTCCCAGGTCCAGCCCTCCCGTGCGTTTGGTCCCCCCCTTTGTGCTGGCGCAAGCGACGAGGGAGACCGCGAGCAGGACGACCCAAGAGACCCTAAAGAACATACCCAGGAAGAGTCTAGCACGGGGTGGGCGACGGGCTTCGCGACCCCCCAAATGGGGGTTGCCCCACGGTTACATCGTCTCTGCCAAGAGCTCCCTAAAGGTGTCGCGGCCCAAGCCCAAGGGCTGCCCGACCAGAGGACCCTTCTTCAGGATCGGCTCGCTGTCCTCGTAAGTGGGCCGGTCCCCTTGATAGAGGCACCCGATGGGGATCCGGGAGCCAAACTCCATCGACTTCTGCAAGGCCGCCGCCTGGTCGGTCGGATCGTAGCCCTTCTCATCGTCGAGCTTGTAGACCCGCTCCTTGAACCAGGGGTAGGTGTTGACCTTGTTGAAGGTGACGCAGGGACTGAACACGTCGATCAAGGAGAAGCCCCGATGCGCGATGGCGGCCGCGGTGAGCTTCGTGAGGTGCTTCTGCTCTCCGGAGAAGCCGCGGGCCACGTAGGTGGCGCCGGTGGCGATGGCCAGGGCCAGGGGTTGGACGGGCTTCTCCGCGTTGCCACGGGGAGTGCTCTTGGTCTTGTGGCCCTCCGCGGTGGTGGGGGAGGCCTGGCCGGTGGTGAGACCGTAGATCTCGTTGTCCATGACGATGTAGGTCAGGTTCAAGTTCCGCCGCATGGCGTGGATGAAGTGCGCCATCCCGATCCCGTACCCGTCGCCGTCTCCCCCCACGGCCACGACGTGCAGGTCGTGGTTGGCCAATGCCGCCCCCGTGGCCACGGGCAGGGAGCGCCCGTGCAGGCTGTGCACGCCGTAGGCGTGTATGAAGCCGGGCAGGTTCGAGGAGCAGCCGATGCCGGAGACCACGAGCACCTTGTGGGCCGGTATGCCCAGCTCGACGATGGCCTCCTTGAGCGACTTGAGCACCCCGAAGTCGCCGCACCCGGGACACCAATCGGGATCGACCGCTCCCTCCAGGCTCTTGAGGGTCAATTCGACGGTGGTGGTCATAGCGGTCCTCCTCCTTCTCCGGCTGGGTAACGCGCTGCCCTGTCCCCCGATTCCCTGTCCGCTCCTTACCCTGCCTGCGGTTGGCTCGACGCCATGGAATGAAAGCCATGAATGGAGCCCGTGTCCATGCCGATGACGAGCATCCCTTCGAGGTTGCCGTCGGCGCTATTCACGAGCTCCACCTCCCAAACGGCTTCGCCGTATCGTCCGCGGGCAGCCTGTGCGAGACGGGCGGGCCGAGCCCGGTCGTGCATGTGGATGCGTACGTAGTGGTAAGCCATTTCCCTCGCCTCGTGCTCCTGAACTGTGAGGTCTACGGGCGTGCCCGCGATGAAGTTCTTGACCAAGCGGGCGATGTAGGCCGGCTCAAAGGGCTCGCCGTCGTACCGCGTGAGAACGTGATCAACGGTGAAACCGGTCTCCGCCCGCAGATGGCGGGCGAACTGGCCGCTGAAGTTGTTCTCGACCACGATCGTCCGCTTGCAGGCCTTGAGGATGGCCGTGGCCTCGCTGTCATGGAAGGGGTGCATGTACTTGAAGTGGAGCTGGTTGGTCGCGATGCCATCCCGGGTGAGCTGAGCGGCCGCCTCCCGGATGACGCTCCACGTGGAGCCCCACCCGATCAGCGTGACTTCGGCCTGGGCGGGGCCCTCCAGGACGGGAGGCTTGAGCCGGGCCCGCACGCCCGCCATCTTCCGCATCCGCTTCTCGTGCATCTTCCGGCGGATGGCGGCATTCGTGTGCTCGTCGCTGATGAGGATCCCGCTCTCGTCGTGGTCATCCGTGCCGGAAACGTGGATCAGCCCCGCGAGGCCGGGCCGGGCTCGCGGCGACACTCCCGAGGGGGTGAGTAGGTAGCGCTTGTAACCTCCATTCACCGAGTCCTCGGGGCTGAGCTCGGTGACCCACTCGCCCCGCTCGATCGGAACCTCGCTCGAGATTGCCTCCGGGTCGACCGTGGAGCGGTGCTCCCCCAGGAGGAGGTCGGAGATGAGGATGACGGGCAGCTGGAAGGTCTCCGCGAGGTTGAAGGCCTCGACCGCGGTATGGAAGCTGTCGGCCGCGTCCCGCGGCGCGATGATCACGCGCGGGAAGTCGCCCTGCGAAGCGCCCAGGGCCTGGTTCAGGTCGCCTTGCTCGGTCTTGGTGGGAAGACCGGTGGACGGGCCCCCGCGCTGAACGTTGACGATGACGACCGGGGTCTCGATCATGCCCGCCATTCCGATCGCCTCGCTCATGAGGGCGAAGCCTCCCCCGGAGGTGGCGCACATGGCGCGGACCCCCGCGTGGCCGGCCCCGATGGCGAGATTGATGACCGCCAGCTCGTCTTCCGCCTGCTTGACGAGCACCCCGCACTTCTCGCTGTGGGCAGCGAGCCAGTGGAGGATGAACGAGGCCGGGCTCATGGGGTAGGCAGAATAGAACTTGCAGCCCGCGGCCACCGCCCCCAGGGCGGTCATGAGGTTGCCGGTTACCACCGGCCGACTCTTGCGCGTGAAGTTCCAGCGGTAGCTCAGGGGGGGAACCTTACCCGCCGCGTATTCGTAGCCGGCCCGCAGCACGCCCATGTTCTGGTCGATGATCTCCTTCTCCTTGCGCCCGAAGGTCTCGGAAAGGATCTTGGCCGTCGCTTCCAGCTCGAAGCCGATCAGGTGCAAGAGCGCACCCAAAGCCGCCGTGTTCTGCATGACGGGCAGGAGTTTACCCAGGCGCGCGGTCAGCTCGGGCACGGGCAAGGGTACGAGGGCGACCCCTTTCCGTACGAGGGCGGGATCGCACTTGAACCTCGCGCTGTTGAAGATGATCGCCCCCCCGGCTTCCACTTCGCCGGCATGGCGTTCGATGCTGTCCTGGTTGAGGGCGATCAGCACGTTCAAATGGTCGCCGTGGTTGTCGACCTTCTCCTCCGAGAGCCGGAGACGCAGCCAAGTGTGTCCGCCCCGGATCAGCGACTGATAGCTGTTGTAGGTGAAGAGGTGCAACCCCAGCCGCGCGGCGGTGCGGGCGAGGGTATCGCCCGTCCGGTCGAGACCATCGCCGGCAGCACCTGCGATTCCGACCACGATCTCCGTCGTCATCGTGCCTACTCCTCTTCTAGTTCCTCTCCCAGCAGCGTCGGGTACACCTCCAGGATCTCCGGACTCAGGGCGTGCAGGACCTCGGCCAGGCCCTCCAGGGTGCCGCTGTCATGGACCCTCCAGACGGCGACCACCCGATGGTCGCCGTCGGGCGACGGCAACCCCATGCGCTGGATACGTCCCAGCTGCTCGGCGACTGCGAGTGCTTTTCCGGGCAGCGTCTCGACCACGATCTTGGCAACAAGCATGACGTCCTCCGGCGGCCTTGGTACGACGGGCGCGGGAGCGCGAGTCGGTCGCAAGGCAGGTATACGCCTGTCGGGCGGGGGGGTCAACCTCGATCTGATCCTCCTCGATCAGATCCTCGATCTGACCCTCGTATGGCGGCCTATCTACGAGCAGGGGAGACCTGATGCTCGACATCCGAAATACAATCAGGTCCTCACGAGGAGGAGGGTCTTATGGCGAAGGCGTTCCCGTCCGCATTTGCGCGCGCGTGGGGGGTGTGGGGAGGGGTCTTGGCCTTGTTGGTGACGCCGGCCCTCGCCCAAACGAACCACAAGCACTATGAAAAGCCCGCGGGCGCGGACAAACCCGGCCCCTCCGGGCAGCTCGCGCCCCGGCTCCAGAACCTGGGTCCACACGCTTTTCTCGTGACCACCCGGTCAAAGCCAGCGCAGCTCTTCATTAATCAAGGCGTGAACCTGACCTTCGGTTTCAATCACGCCGAGGCCGGCCGGGCCTTTCGGGAGGCGGCGCGGCTCGATCCCGACTGCGCGATGGCCTACTGGGGACAGGCCCTCGTACTCGGCCCCAACATCAACGCGCCCATGTCGCCTGAGGACGAACCGAAGGCGCATGCGCTGGCTCAGAAGGCCCTCGCCATGAAGGCCAAGGCGTCGCCCCGGGAGCGGGCGTACATCGACGCCGTGGCCCAGCGTTATTCCGGCAAGGCAGACGACCGCCCCGTTCGTGACCGAGCCTATGCCGACGCCATGCGAGCCGTCTCTCGAAAGTACCCGAATGACCTCGACGCCGCCGCGTTCCTGGCGGAGGCTCTCATGGACCTCCGGCCCTGGAACTACTGGGCCCCGGACGGCTCACCCTACCCGGAGACGCCAGAGATCGTGGCCGCTCTCGAGTCGGTGCTGGCCCGCAAGGCCGACCACCCGGGCGCGACCCACTACTACATCCACGTAATGGAGTCCACGAAGAGCCCGGAGCGGGCGGAGGCCGCGGCCGACCGGCTACTCAAGCTGATGCCGGGAGCCGGACACATGGTCCACATGCCCTCTCATATCTATCAGCGCCTGGGGCGCTATGCCGATGCCTCGGCTGCCAACGAAAAGGCCATCCTCGCCGACGAGGACTACATCGCCCAGTGCCAGGCCCAAGGCATCTACCCAATGGGCTACTACCCCCACAACATCCATTTCCTCTGGTCCGCGGCCACGATGGAAGGGCGCAGTGGGCTGGCCATCGAGTCCGCGCGCAAGGTCGCCTCCAGGGTCGCCGATCCCATGCTGGAGCAGGTCCCCCTCCTCGCGGGCTTTCGCGTCGTGCCGTACTTCGCGCTGACACGCTTTGGCCATTGGAACGAGATGCTGCAAGAGGCTCCCCCCCCGGAGCGTAGCCTTTACCTCACCGGCGTGTGGCACTACGCCCGCGGAATCGCTTTCGTCGGCAAGGGCCAACTGGACGACGCCGACAAGGAGCTCGCGGAAGTGCGGCGTATCGCCGCCGATCCGGGCCTGAACTTCAACCTCTTCTCGCCCAACACCGCGGCCGCCATATTCTCCATCGCGCCCGAGGCCCTGGCCGGCACCCTGGCCGCGGGTCGGAAGCAGTACGAGGAAGCGATTGCGCATGTCGAACGCGCCGTGCACCTGGAAGACTCACTCGCGTACACGGAACCTGCGGAATGGCACTACCCGACCCGCCAGCTCCTGGGTGCGGTGCTCCTGGAGAGTGGGCGAGCGAGGGAGGCCGCGACCGTCTACTGGGAGGATCTGAGCCGCAACCGGGAGAACGGCTGGTCGCTCTTCGGGCTGACGAAAGCCCTGCGCACCCAGGGCCGGGACGCCGAGGCCGCGGCCGTGGAAAAGCGCTTCCAAAAGGCCTGGGTCAAGGCCGATGTCGAGCTGACGGCCTCGCGGTTCTGAATGCGGGGCCCGACCAAGACGATGCCCCGCTGCCCCCGCACGATTGTCCGTGGCGTCTCGACCATCACCTGGGCCGCCCTTGCGATACTCGCGACAGGGGGTTGCTCCAGCGGCTCGAGGATCGCGCCCGTCCCCAACCTCTTCGACGCCCAGAGGCAGATCGAGACCTACATCTCCTCAGGCCGGTACGAGTCGGACTGTGTGGCGGTCGCGGATAGGGCCCAAGCCTACCTCGAGGCGCGTGCCCGCCAAGTCTCGAAGCCGGCCGTCGTGTTTGATATCGACGAGACATCCCTCTCCAACTGGCCCGCATACCGAGCCAACGGCTGGGGACGCGTCACGTCGGGTGGGTGCGACCTCGACACGGGCCCTTGCGGCTTGCGGGCCTGGCAGGCGATGGGGAAATCGCAGGCCATTCGGCCCACCCTCGAACTGGCCCGCCGGGCACGATCCTTGGGGGTAGCCGTCTTCTTCATCAGCGGACGCCCGCCCCAGCTCCGAGAGGCCACGGAGCGCAACCTCAGGGAGCAGGGCTATGAGTGGGACGGGCTGATCCTGTTCCCTGAGGGGGCTCACTTCACGAGCGCGGTGGATTTCAAGGCCCCGGAAAGGCGCCGCCTGGCCGAGCAGGGCTACACCATCCTCTTCACCATCGGCGACCAGGAGAGCGATCTCACAGGCGGCTACGCGGAGCGCACCTTTAAACTTCCCAACCCCGTCTACTTCTTGCCTTAGGGAATTCGCGGCCGCCCCGTTGACGCTGCGCCGCCCCCCGTTTCCTGCCAATCGATCAGTTGGTGGCCGTGATGCGTCCCGTCATGCTGGGATGGATGGCGCAATGATAGGTGATCACCCCTGGAGTCCTGAAGGTGATCGAGGACGTCGTGGCCCCGGGCGTCACTTGATCCGTGCTGAAACCTGACCCACCCGAACCCCCACCGCCGTAGTCCCCACTGCCCCCTTGACCGCCGCTATCCTGGACGATCTGATGGATGATCGTGTCGCTGTTCTTCCACGCGATCGCCGCGCCCACGTGCAGCGTCACTGGGTTCGGTGAAAAGGACATCGAGCCATTCTCGCTAACGATCGTCACCACAATGGCTGGAGCCCCACTCGTAGTGACGCCAGAGGGGGCGGAGATCATGGACGGCGAACTCCCGCCACACATCACGGCGCCGAGGCTTCCGACGACAAGAAGAACTCCGAGAGCGATTCGATTCATCTTGGGCTACCCTCCGCTGCGGGGTAGAGCAAGAACCGTACCCCAGTGCGGCTCCCCATAACCCATTGACGGCGCTGGCCCTAAGCCACGCCCGACCATCAACGGTACTTACCGGGGCCGTAAGTGATTTACCAAGCTCGGCACAAGTCGGCCGCGACCACACTCCTGCCCCGAAGAAGCGGCGGGTCTCCAAATCAATATACGAAGATTATCGTTGACACGACGAAGACCTTCGTAGTAGCGTCTGCCCATGGTCTCACCTCCGCGCCCAACGCCGGCCGAGTTGGAAATCCTGCGTTTGCTCTGGGAACACGGGCCCAGCACGGTGCGCGAGGTCCAGGAACGCATGGAGCAGCACCGCCCCACGGGCTATACCACGGCGCTCAAGCTGCTCCAGATCATGACAGAGAAGAACTTGGTCCGACGGGACGAAACCGCGCGCGCCCACGTTTACACGCCGCGGGCTCCCGAAGACCAAACGCAGCGGCAGCTCGTGCACGACCTGCTTGACCGGGCGTTCGGCGGCTCGGCGACCAAGCTGGTCATGCACGCGCTCTCGGCGCGACAAACGTCGCGCGAGGAACTGGCGCGTATCCGGGAGATGCTCGATCGGCTCGAGGGAGGTGGAGAATGATCCGGGCCCTTGGCTGGAGCCTTCTACATTTCGTCTGGCAGGGAGCCGCGGCCGCGGCCTTGCTGGGGAGCCTGAACCTCCTCTGGCGACGCTCGGCGCCCCAAGTCCGGTATCTGCTCGCTACCGCGACACTCCTTCTCATGCTGCTCCTCCCGGCCCTGACGTTCTGGCTCATGCGCGCCTCCACGGACCCCGTTGGGCCCATGGCGGACGCGGGGAACCCGGTGGGGAAGTGGTCGCCCTGGGCGTTCTCGACCCTGGGATCGACAAACGCGCCGCGCTCAGCGACCGCGGGACTGAACCGGCGGATCGAACCGCTGCTCCCCACCTGCGTGGTCCTCTGGGGGGTGGGCGTTCTCGCCCTTTCCTTACGAACGGTCGGTGGTTGGGCATTGGTGCAGCGCCTCCGGCGCTCCCGGCTCACGAGGCCGACACCGGTGAGCGAGGGGACGCTGGAGCGGCTACTTGGGGCCCTGCGGGTCTCGGCCCCCGTGCGCCTGTACGAGTCCGCCCTTGTCCAGGTGCCCACGGTCATCGGGTGGCTGCGGCCAATCATTCTCCTGCCCGCCTCCGCCGTGATCGGACTGTCGCCGACCCAACTCGAGCTGATCCTCGCCCACGAGCTCGCCCACATCCGCCGCCGTGACTACTTGGTCAACTTGCTCCAGGCCGCGGTGGAGACCCTTCTCTTCTACCATCCGGCCGTCTGGTGGGTTTCCCACCGCATGCGAATCGAACGCGAGCACTGCTGCGACGACCTCGCGGTGGCGGCGGGCGGGGACGCGGCCCGCTACGCGCGGGCTCTGGCCGACCTGGAGGGGCTCTGCTCCGCGCCCGCGTTGGCGATGGCCGCCACGGGCGGTTCGCTCTGGGACCGGATCGCGCGGCTGGTGGGCCCGCCGCAACATCTGTCGCGAGCGTCGCGCGGCCTCGCCACGGTGCTGACTCTGACCGTGCTCGGCCTCGCCCTCGGGGTCGGGTCGTCGCTCCTGTGTGGTCCCTCGACCCTTAAGGCGACGTTCGCCGCGTCGACCCTATCCGACGATCATCCCTCCCAGCCGGCCACGTCGGAGGATCCCTCTGCTCCGGCGACCGCGGCCGCGCTCGAGGAGCCTCCGCAGGGGGCGCCCGCACCGGAGCCGAAGCCGAAACCACGCCCCGCACCGGTGCCCCGCGCCGCCCCGCGCGCCTTCCCGCTGGAACGCGTCCTCGAGCTGGCCCGCGCCGGCGTCACCCCCGAATACATTGACGCCATGGACGCCCTCGGCTACCCGTCGCTCACCGCCGATCAGCTCATCGCCCTGCGGTCACAGGGGGTCGGTCCCGAATACATCCGCGACCTCGCCGGCGAGGGATACAAGAGCCTTTCGCCGGATCAACTCATCTCGCTCCGCGCGCAGGGAGTCTCCGCTCGCTACGTGCGCGGGCTCAAGGAGCAGGGAATCACCGGCCTCTCAATTTCTAACCTTCTCGAGCTGCGCGCCCAGGGCGTCTCGCCGGAGTACGTGGCGGAGATGAAGGGGGCTGGGTACGAGGAGCTGTCGGTGTCCAGACTCATCGCCCTGCGCAGCCAGGGAGTAAGCGGCCGGCTTGCCGCCGAGCTGAAGGCGCTCGGCTATGACAAGCTGCCCCTGTCCAAGCTGATCGCGCTGCGGAGCCAGGGGGTGAGCCCCACCTATATTCGCGAGATGGCTGGCCTGGGCTACCCCGGGCTCGACTTGCCGGTGTTGCTGGGACTCCGCACTCAGGGGGTCACGCCCGAGTACGTGCGCGAGCTTAAGGAGGCGGGATACGAGGACCTCCCGGCCGGCATGCTCATTGAGCTCCGGTCGCATGGGGTCACGCCTGCGTTCATCCGTGAACTGAAGGAGGCCGGCTTCAACAAGCTACGGCCCGAGGAGCTGATCGAGCTCCGCAACAGCGGGTTACGCGGCGGGCTGCTCAAGCGGCTTAAGAGCCTGCAGCAACCGGGGGGGGTACAGCCATGACGGAGCGGGGGAGTCGGAAGTGGGGTCTCGGCGCCTGCGCGCTGGTTGCCGTGCTCTTCGTGACCGGGGCCGCAGGCTCTCCGACGTCGGAGGGTATTAGAGGTGTGTGGACGGCGGAGCGCTCCACCTGGCCTGTCGACACGGGCGGGACGACCACCCTCGTTCAACTCTCAATCCGGCGCGCCGGCGGAGGCCGGGGGAACTGGGATTCGTCGCATCCCGTTCCCCTGGCCGAACTCGAAGGGCTCACGACGGCCCTGATGGACGCGGCCTCGGCCGACGTCCGTTTCGCCTGGAAGCGCGACGCGGGCAGTCTCGGTTTCGAGGGCCGCTTCCAGACGGGGGAGGGGGCTGGGCACTTTACCTTTACTCCCAGTGTAACCTTCATCGCCGATATGCGAAGCCGCGGCTATGGCGACATCGATGACGAGAAAGCCCTGACCCTCGCTATTCACGATGTCAGCCGGGCTTTCCTGGAACAGCTGGCCGCTCTCGGTTACGAGCGCGTGCCGATGGACAAGCTGATGGCGTTGCGCATCCACGGCGCGAGCCCCGAGTTCATCCGCGGCCTGGCTGGTCTCGGGTACAAGCGCCTTCCCGTAGATCAGCTCGTGGCCCTCCGGATACACGGTGCCAACCTCGATTTCATCCGTGACATCCGAGGCCTCGGGTTTACCGATCTGGCCCCCGATCAGCTCGTGGCCTTCCGGATCCATGGGGTGAGCCCCGACTACATCCGTACCTTCCGGGGCCTGGGCTACGACCGGCTCACCCCGGACCAGCTGGTTTCCATGCGGATCCACGGCGTCACGCCTGAGTTCGTGACGGAGCTGAAGGGCCTCGGCTACTCGGGCGTGGCCGTGGATGTCCTCGTCAGCCTGCGCATCCACGGAGTGACCACCGAATTCGTCCGCCGCGTGCAGGGCCGAGCGGGGAAGGCGGTCACCGTCGACCACCTCGTTTCGATGCGGATCCACGGCGAGGAACCGGAGTAGTCGGCTGCGCCCTGACCAAGGGATCAGGGCTCTGGCGTCCACCCCGGACGGCCTCGGGCTAGCGCCGGCGAGTGGTATTGGATCCCCGTGACCTTCTTGATGTCACATCGATTGCCAGCGCGGGAGCGTTTGACGCTTCGCCTCCCTCCGCGGGGCCGGCGAACGCACCGAGCGCTCCGCGTTGAGGTGGGCCGGGCCTAGTAGGCGGCCTCCTGATCCATCTCCCCGCGCGAACGGCAGGCAGAACTCCTCGCGCCCGGCCTTGCCGGCCCACCAGCTCTTCTTCCCCGACACCCAGCTCGCGTTGCTCGCGCGTCCTTGATACGAGACGCCCCCAGCGTGGTTCGAGGTAAGCTAGCTGAACCCGATATCAGGCATGCTGCACTCTAGGGCCAACGAGAACCGGCAAAGCGGCCTTGTCAGGGGTCGCTGACCGTCGACGCGGTGTGGGGATGGCAAGGAGGAACCATGGTCGCTGAGCGAGCGGGGCGGCGCGAGTTTCTGAGATCGTCCATCACTACCGTGGCGGGGCTCGCCTGGGCCTCTGCCCCCCCTGAGGGAGTCTCGGCTTCCCCACGGCTTCTCGCGAACGCCTCGCCGCAAGCGGGAGAGCCGGCGCGGGCCAAGGGCGCGCGCATCCGCTTCGCGGCCGTCGGCCTGAACCACGGTCACATCTATGGACAGGTGGAGGCGGTCCTTCACGGAGGGGGAGAGCTGGTCTCGTTCTTTGCGAAGGAGCCGGACCTCGCCAGCGCTTTCTCCAAGCGTTACCCGCAAGCAAGGCTTGCCGGGGGCGAACGGGAGATCCTCGACGACCCCTCGATTCAGCTCGTTGTGAGCGCCTCGATCCCAAATGAACGCGCACCGCTCGGCATCGAGGTCATGCGCCACGGCAAGGACTACATGGTCGACAAGCCGGGAATCACCACCCTCGGGCAGCTTGCGGAAGTGCGCCGCGTCCAAAAGGAAACCCATCGCATCTACTCGATTCTCTACAGCGAGCGGCTCGAGAATCGAGCGTCGGTGAAGGCGGGGGAGTTGGTCAAGGCGGGAGCCATCGGCGAGGTCATCCAGACCATCGGGCTGGGGCCGCACCGCATGAACCCCAAGACCCGCCCGGAGTGGTTCTTCGAACGCGAGCGCTACGGCGGCATCTTGTGCGACATCGGCTCGCACCAATTCGATCAGTTCCTGTTCTTCACTGGATCCACACGGGCCCAGGTGATCGCCTCCCAAGTGGGCAACGTTCATCATCCCGACACTCCCGGCATAGAGGATTTCGGCGACGTGATGGTCTCCGGAAACGGAGGCAGCGGGTACATCCGCGTCGATTGGTTCACCCCGGGCGGGCTGAACACCTGGGGAGACGGCCGGCTCACCATCCTCGGCACGGAGGGGTACATCGAGCTCCGCAAGTACGTCGACATCGCGGGCCGGCCGGGGACGGATCACTTATTCCTGGTCGACCAGAAGGAGACGCGCTATATCGACTGCAAGAACCAAGAGTTGCCCTACGGCGAACAGTTGGTCAACGACATCCTCAACCGGACGGAAACGGCGATGTCGCAGGAGCACTGTTTTCTGGCGATGGAGCTTGCGCTGCAGGCGGAGGAGCGAGCGCAGCGGGTGGGCCCTAGGAAGGTCGTTTGAATATTCCGCCAACCAAAGTATTTCAATGGAAGGCCTCGCCTCTGGCCAGCATGGCCAGAATGATTTCCATGCGCCTCTGCCTCGCTTCGGGCTTCTTGGCGGTTTGCAGCCGGTAGGCAATCGCATACCGGTTCGCTTTGTTGAGCGACTCGAAGAAAGCCTTCGCTTTCTTTTGTCGGCGTAAGGCCGCCAGAAAATCCTTCGGAAGGGTCGCCTTGCTTGGGGAGTCGTAGGCGGCGGCCCAACGACCATCCTTCTTCGCGGCATCGACTTGGGCCCGACCGGCCGCCCGCATCCGGCCGGCCCCCGTCAGCCGTTTCGCGTGTTGCGTGTTGATCTTGGACCAGCCACTCTTGGGGCGTCTTGGGGTGAACCTTTGCAACCATGAAGAGGCGTCGTAGCGCTCCTTTCGGGCGTCGATCCATCCAAAGCAGAGCGCCTCATCCAGCGCCTCGGGATATGTGATGGAGGGCTTTCCTGAGCCCTTCTTGAAAATGCGCAGCCAAATCCCACCTGACTTGAGATGATTCGCGCTCAACCATTCATGAAACTCCAAGGGTGATCGAAAGCTGAGGGTTTCAGTCATGAGGCCCAAGAGCACTCGTCAGCTGCTCCAACGTTAAATCTCCCCCGGTGAGTCTATGCCGACAAGCGGCTGGACGAAATGCGGCTGGTGCGCAGCGGATAGTTTTGCTCTAATTGGACCCTATGACACCCGATCAAGCCTTGCTCATTCTCAACTCGGTTGGCTTGCCTTCGTTGCACGCCGAGTACCCCACGACCAAGAAGGTCATAGCCGCCATTCCCGCGGACAAGGCCGACTATCGTCCGGATTCGATCTCCCGCAGCGCGCTCGATCTTGCCTGGCACATCGTCACGGCCGAGAACCGCTTTCTGGAGGCGGTCTTATCGGGCGCGTTCGATCTAACACCGCGGCCTCGACCGGACACGGTTCTGTCGCCGGCAGACGTCAACTCCTGGTACGAAGAACGGTTTGCCACGAGCATCGCGCGATTGAAGGGTCTATCTGGCGACCAACTTCTAAAGACGATCGATTTCCGTGGCGTATTCCGACTCCCCGCCGTCAGCTTCATACAGATCGCCCTGAATCATTCCATCCATCATCGCGGCCAGCTGACGATGTACCTGCGGCCCCTAGACGCCAAGGTGCCCTCGATCTACGGCGAGAGCTACGACGCGCGCATGGCACGCGAGGCGCTTCGGACCTGAGGGCGGGGGCGACGCTCTTCCCACGTTGATGTCTGAGTCTCATCGCCCTCGTCAGAGGAGCAGTACGTCGTCCAAGCTGAGGTAACTCTCCTGGCGCCCGCGTCACTCGTAGGGCCCCGGGTTCCTCGAACCGCTGCCCCCTGCGCATGTAGCCGGGAAACAAGCATCGCTCAGTCCGTTGGTACTGGCCGGCGGAGGCCTACCATTGCCATACGTGCGAATAGAGTGATATCGTACGTACATGAGCAAGCTGACCTTGAGCGTGGACGAAGAGGTCGTGGAGCGGGCTAAGCGGTACGCCGCCAAGCGAGGGACCTCTGTTTCGCGCTTGGTGGAGACTTATCTCGACGCGCTCGCCCGGCCACTGGCGGTGAGGGATCAAGACCTGCCGCCCATCACCCGACGGCTCCGAGGGATTCTCAAAGGCGCAAGGTACAGCCGCGAGGACTATATCGACCACCTCGAGCGGAAGTACCGTTGAAACGGCTGCTCTTCGATGTCAACGTTGTCCTCGATTTCTTCCTCGACCGACCGCCCTTTGCGGATGCCGCAGGTGCCCTTTGGGCTGCAGCGGAGAGGAAGGAGATCGAAATTCTAGTCCCCGCCCACGGGGTCACGACCATCTTCTACCTGGCCGCCCGCCAGCGGGGCGCCTCGTTTGCACGCCGCGTCGTGAGCGATCTGCTCGCCCTCCCGACCGTCGCCGCTGTCGATGGGGCAGTCCTTCGCCGCGCGCTGCTGCTCGGCCAGCCCGACTTCGAAGATGCGGTTTGCGCTGCCGCAGCCGAAGCTGCTCAATGCCACGTACTCGTGACCCGGGACCCGAAAGGCTACCCAAATTCTCCCGTGCTGGTCGCGGACCCGCCCACGGCGTTGTCTCTGCTCGATGGCCCGAGCCCCAGAGGGGTGGCTGAGCGACCTCCGGCGGCCTACACGAAGACTCTCCGTGGCCGCCCCCGCCCACGGGGGCGCAGACGTCGACCCCATAGGCCTCGTCGGCCGAAATGAGATCGGCCACCCCGACCTTATTGTCACTGGCCCTGCCCTACTCAAGGGCGAGAGTAGGGGAGCTTCATCCACACTGCTAGGCTGCAAGCCACCTTAGCCTCTCTCCGGCTACCTACCCCAAAGGAGGCTTGGCAGGCCCGTTTTGGCGTCGCCCGGGCTGACCTCGGTGGGCATCTAGCTTACGCAGAGCCAAGTCCTGACCAAGCAGCAAGCACGGACCACTCTCTCGAGACCGTGGGCACGCCTGGCGGCCTTCTCTTGGGGCCACCGACCGGTCCTCAGCCCTGCGAAGAAGTGGTGCCTTACAGGTCCTTCCACATACCTAGGTTTACATAATATATCTTATCGGAAGCTAGAATCCCCGCTTTCTGCTTGGCCGCGAGCCGCCCGGGGCGGGTCGCCCGGGCTCAGGGACACCTATGAAGACCACGTCTCGAGCCTGCCGGCGCTCGCCGGTTCGGAAGAGTCGGCATCACTGTAGAATCGGCCGACTCCGAGGATGCCCCGCTTAGCTACAGCCCTATTGCTCGAAGTGACGCGTGCGGATGTCGGGCGCATGCTGCGCGCCGATGCCCTCAACCTTGGCCTCGGGCCGGTCTTGGTCGTCGTGGGCATCACTACGCTCGTTGTCTACGCTCGGCCCATGGTCCGCCGGACGGAGTCGTCGCTGCCGTGGTTCGGCCTGTTTGCCCTTTTCTATGGCCTGCGGCTCCTGGCCCACACCGAAACGTTCCGCCTCTTCTTTGGTCTACCCACCACGTTTTGGCTCTATTTGGTCTCAGGCCTGACCTACGTGATGCCGCTTCCCGTGGTCCTCTACCTGCGGGCCATCTTCCCTCGGTGGCGCCGGCGCCTGGGCTGGTTGGCTTTCTTCCTGGCCGCGTTCGCCTTGGTTGCCTTCTCCGGGGACGCGGTGCTGCAACGGCCCGGCTCGGCGGGAACCCCTAACAGTCTGATCGCGATCGCGTTCATGGTGGGAGCCTTAGCGGTCCTGTTTCGCTGGAGGTGGCCGCCCAGCCGTGACCTGAGTACGCTGCGTGTGGGCCTCATTAGCCTCGCGGTGACGGCGGTGCTCGACAACTTGCGGGGACTCGGGGTGCTGTCCTGGTCCGGCCCCAACCTGGAACCGGTGGGGTCCACCGTGCTCATCCTGTGCCTGGGCGCGATAGCGGCGCGGCGTGTCCTCCGGGATGCGGAACGCCTACTCGCCCTCGACAAGGAGCTCAGCATCGCGCGCCAAATCCAGTCGTCGATCCTGCCCCGTTCCATGCCGAGCGTCGCCGGGCTCACGGTTGCGACGCGCTATCGACCCATGACCGCCGTGGCCGGGGACTTCTACGATTTCTTAGAGATGGGCGACAGCCGCCTGGGCGTCCTCGTGGCCGACGTATCCGGCCATGGAGTGCCGGCGGCCATGCTCGCCTCAATGGTCAAGGTGGCGGTTGCAGCGCAAAAGCTACAGGCGGACGATCCCGCGGCGGTCTTGACCGGAATGAACGAGACGCTCGAGGGCCAGCTGGGCGGCCAGTACGTGACGGCGGCCTATCTCTTCTTAGACCGCGAGGCGGGAGTGATGCGATACAGCGCCGCCGGTCATCCACCGCTCTTGCGCTGGCACCCAGACGAGTCGCGGATACACGAGCTCGAGGAGAACGGCCTGCCCCTGGGGTTGATGGACGTCGCCCACTACCATCAGCTCGAACAGCCACTGCGGACGGGCGATCGTTTCCTGCTCTACACCGACGGGCTCGTGGATGCCACAAATGCCGCGGGCGAGTTCTTTAGCGTCGAGCGGGTGAAGGCCGCGGTTGCCTCAAGTGCGGCCCTCTCCGCGGAGAGCGCTGCGGACCTGCTCCTGGAGCAGGCACGAGCCTGGGCTCTCGGGAACGTTGCCGATGATTTGACCCTTGTGCTCGTGGATTGCGTTTGACCGCGGCGCGAGGCCCACAAACCCCGAAGCGTCTCAGGAGAATTGGCGAGAAGCGATCCTTTGTTCGCGTGTCCGAGCGATGAAGTTCAACAGTCCAGACGAGCTGCATCAATTCGTAACGGCCGTGCGGCGGGAGCTAGGCGAGTCTCGACTCCCGGAGGCCGCGCGCCGGCTCGCCAATGTGCAAGCGACTGTTTTCACGACTTCCTCTGAGTGGCTTGGGGAGCTTGGCGCAGCGGTTACTCAGATTCGCGCGGAGATGGAAATACCACCGGCTCTGGACAACAAGCTTGAGATCATCCTCACTGCGGTACGCGAGGCCTGGCCATCGACCTAGGCGGCATTCACCGGAGTTTGCAGTCGCCCGCGCAGTAAAGATGGCCTTTCCCCCTCCGCCGGCGCAGCCAGCGCCTTCCGGCATTCGTCTGAGGGAACAGGAGTTACGGTCAGATCGTCGGATCCGCGTGGGCCGCGGGCGACGGAGGGGCGTTCCGGCTCCCCCCCTCACTCCTGGGTTACAATTGGACTTCGGTAAGCGACTACCCTTCGGAAGGAAACCGCATGGCCAAGCGCGTTCTCGTCGTCGACGATCACGTCCCCACGCGGTCCCTCATTCGGACGCTCCTGGAGGCAGAGAAGCAGGAGACGTTTGAGGTTGTGGAGGCGGGATCGGGCACCGAGTGCCTGAAGGCGGCCGACCAGAAGGGCCCCTTCGACTTGGTGTTGCTGGACGTGAACCTTCCCGACATGGATGGCTACGCCGTATGCAAGGCCTTGCGTCACGTCGACAAGAGAGTGCCCATCGTTTTTGTGACCGCTAAGGGCGACCTGAAGGACTACACGACCGGCCGCGACGCCGGCGGCGACTCCTACCTCGTGAAGCCCATCGCCCGGGCCGCGCTCCGATCGATTGTGAGCCTCTTCACCAGCATCGAGCGGAGCAAAAATCCCGACCAGGCACCGGGCGCCAAGCCGTGAGCACCGGCGCGTACCAGGGCCACATCGCGATCGTCCACGAGGATCCGGAGCGGGCGGAGGCCCTGGCCCAGATTCTGCGCTCGGTCGGGCATCGGGTGACGCTGGTGCCCCCCGGCCGCCGCGTCGTCCAGGGTGTGATCGATTGCGCGCCCGACCTCCTCATCGGCTCCCTCTCCCTCATCGACCCCAGCCTGGGCACGGTCGTGCGGAGCGTACGCCAGGCCCTCGGGCAGGAACCTCCCGTCCTCGTGGTCTTCCGCTTCGACGCCCGCGACGTGCCACCCGAAACAGATGAGGTGTTGCGCGAACCCGTGGACGCCGTGGAGTTGGAGCTGAGGGTGTCGCGGCTCCTCCGGAACCAGGCCGAGAAGCGGATCCTCCAGCGCAAGGCGCAGGAACTGCTGGGCCTCTACAAGATGTCCTGGGCCTTCTCGCTCGCGGGCGGGGCGGGCGCGCTCTTCGGCCACCTGGCCCGCCAGAGCGCCGATCTGCTCAAGGCGGAGCGGGGGCTGGTCTTTCTCTTCGAGCCCGAGCGTCGTCAGATGGTCGCCCAGGGCCCTGGTTTTGGGCTCACCCCCGAACAGGTCAGCCGGGCCCGCTACCCGGTCGACGGAGAGGCCCGCTCGCGCTGGAACTTCCGCAAGAACGGCCCCCTCGTCTCGAACAAGGCCCAGGCCGACACTCGTCTCCTCGCCGACGTCGTGCAGGACCTGGGGATCAGCTCGGTGATGATCGCCCCCATAACGCGGGGGCCTCAGATCCAGGGGCTGCTCATGGTCGCGGACCGTCCGGCCCGGATTCCCTTCGGAGACGAGGACTTGAACCTGCTCCTGGCCCTTGCCGGTCAGGCCACGGTGGCGGTGGAGAACCTGCGCCTGCACGAGGAGCTCAAGCGCGCCAACGTCCTCCTCCAGGAGTACGATCGGCTGAAGAGCGAGTTCGTAGGCATTGTGGCCCACGACTTCCGCCGGCCGCTCATGGCCATCCGGGGCTTCGCGGAGCTCGTGCTCGAGGAAGAGGATCTCACCCTCGAAGCCCGCCGGGAATTCATGCGTACGGTCATCAGCGAGACCGAGCACCTGGCCCTGCTCGCTAACGACACCCTTCTCATTACCCAGATCGAGACCGGTCAGTTCTCTTTCAACTTCACCGATGTCGATCTCGGGCCCTTCATCCTGGACGCCGTTCCCCTGGGCCTGTCCGACCATTCTGTGCTCATGGACATTCCTGCGGGGTTTCCGAAGGTCGTGGCCGACCCCGAGCGCCTGCGCCAGGTCATCACCAACCTGACCATGAACGCGGTGAAGTACTCGCCGGAGGGCGGCTCCATCACCGTTCGCTGCCGCGAGCGCGGCAGCCATCACGTGGTCATCGAGGTCCTCGACCACGGCCTGGGCATCCCCCAGGACCAGATCAGCAAACTCTTCCAGAAGTTCGCGCGGATCCGAAGTGAGAAGCACCTGTCGATCTCGGGCACCGGCCTGGGCCTCTACATATGCCGGCTGATCGTGGAAGGCCACGGCGGCCAGATGTGGGTGGAGTCAGAGGTGGGCAAGGGCAGCACGTTCGGCCTGGTCCTTCCCCTGGACGCGCGCAGCGCGCAAAAGGTGGTCAAGGAAACAAGCGAGCACGCCCAGGCCCGGGACCCCGCATCTCCCGCTTGATTTAAGCTGGCCGCGGAGGCAGAAACCGTGACCAACAAGTGCCTGAGCGTCGCCCTCGTGGCCGCAGTCTTTGCGGGGCCGTCCGCCCCCAGCCGCGGCGGCGACGCCTCTGAAGAGCTGGATGCCCGGGTGCGGGGGTTCCTCGAGCACTCTCGCAACGATTGGCATGATCTCAATGTCCCCTACGAGGATGGCCAGGTGCTCCACGACCTCATCGTGAAGAAGGGATTCAAGCGCGGCCTGGAGATTGGGACCTCCACCGGGCACTCCGGGGTCTGGATCGCGTGGGCCATGAGCCAGACGGGAGGGAAGCTCGTGACCATCGAGATCGACGAGCGCCGGCACGGGATCGCCCAGAAGAACTTCGAAGCCGCCGGCGTCGCCCGTTTCGTCGATGCCCGGCTCGGCAATGCCCATGAGCTGGTGAAGGAGCTGCCCGGCCCGTTCGACTTCGTCTTCTCTGACGCGGACAAAGACTGGTACACCCAATACTTCAAGGACCTCGACGGGAAGCTCGCGGTGGGCGGCTGCTTCACCGCCCACAATGTCCTCGACGGGTTTGCCGGCGTGGGCGCGTTTCTGGACTACGTGCGGGCCCGCCCAAACTACGAGACGACCATCGACCACACGAGCCGGTCGGGGATCTCGGTGAGCTGCAAGACGCGATAGCGGGCCGGGGATCCCCGCCCCGTGGTTTCCGCCCGCCGTCGTCCGCCTCCGCAAGAGGGACGCGGATCCGCCGGCAAGCGTCTCAGTGGCGGTGCCGATCGGGCAGCCCGAAGCGCCGGGCAGTGTCGCCCTCGGCATCGAACTCGATGAGCACCGCCGTCTCCTCCCCCACCACCCAAGCGTCGTGGCCGGGATCCAGGGCGAGAACGCAGGGAGCGACGAGGTCGAATTCGCACCCGTCCGGGTAACGGCCCCCGACGTGCCCGCGGGCCAGAAAGCCCACATGGGCATGCATGCAGAGATCGGTGCCCACGACCGGCTTCATGTGGGTCGACCAGCGGAAGCCGGGCGGGTAGATCACTCGCTTGACCCGGCCGTTCGCCGCCGGCACCACATCCAACTTCACCCCCCCGACTTCGCGATGGTCGGCACCGGAGATTGCGGCGAGCAGTGAGTCCATGACCACCTCCAGGATCGACCCCGGGGTTCTCGCCCTCCCGGGATCGTTCAAGCCCTTCCCTTCCCGAACCTGCTCCTCTCGAGCAGCTTCTCCACCGCCGAGACGGTGGCTTCGATCGCCCGGGGTGGGTTCGCCCCCCGGGCCCGGCCCTGGTGGAATTCGATGACGCTCTGCGGGTCCTTGAGAAGGTGGCCGGTGAGGACGGCGACCACCGACTCCCCCGCCCGGATGAGCCCGCGACTCTTGAGCTGCCGGGCTCCGGCCACGGCCGCGGCGGAGGCCGGCTCGCAACCGATGCCCGCCCCATCCACCACCGCCTTGGCCTCGAGGATCTCGCGGTCGTGGACCGCCGCCACCACCCCCTTGGTCGCGCGCACCGCCCGCACGGCGCGCTCGAAACTTGCGGGGTCGCCGATGCGAATGGCCGTGGCCACGGTCTCTGCCTTGACGCGGAAGCGCTCGCGGAAGCCGGTGCGAAAGCTGCGGTAGAAGGGATTGGCGCCCGCGGCCTGGATGGCGGCAATGCGGGGGAGCCGCTTGATGAGCCCCAGCTCGCGGGCCTCCAAGAGCGCCTTGCCGAAGGCGGCGGTGTTGCCGAGATTGCCGGCGGGGACCACGATCCAGTCCGGGGGTTCCCAGCCGCGCTGCTGCAGCATCTCCAGGACGATCGTCTTCTGGCCTTCGATCCGCCAGGGGTTGATCGAGTTCAGCAGCATGAGGCCGAGGGCCTCGGAGGCTTCCCGCGCCAGGCGCAAGCAATCGTCGAAGTCGCCGCGCACGAGGAGAGTGCGCGCCCCGTAGGCCAGGGCCTGGGCCAGCTTCCCCGCCGGCACCTTCCCCGCGGGAACGAAGACCAGGGCGGGCAGGCCGGCCTGGGCCGCATAGGCGGCCATGGAGGCGGAGGTGTTGCCGGTGGACGCGCAAGCCACGGCCCGGGCGCCCGCCCGCACAGCCTGGGTCACGGCCACCGTCATCCCCCGGTCCTTGAAGGAGCCGGTGGGATTCTCGCCCTCGTGCTTCAAGGCGAAGTCCGTGAGCCCCACGTAGCGGGAGACCCGGGGCCGCCGGTAGAGCTCGGTGTTGCCCTCGGGATGGGAGACCGGTGTGACGCCGGGCAGGACCAGTTCCCGGAACCGCCAGACGCCGCTCCCTTGCCCCGCCCGGTCCGCGGCCAGGCGCCGGTCGAAACGGGCGCGCAGCTGGCGGCCGGAAGGCCCTGGACAGTGCAGCACGTCCAAGAGGCCTCCGCAGGCGCATTGAACGCGGGACGACCGAGCGGGCACCTGCGTGCCGCAGGTCGCGCAGCGGAGGAGAAGGCTCACGGCAGGACGCGCGCCCCCTGCCCGTCGACCTTCGCCACGTGGGTGGTGGCCGCCATGCCCAGGGTGCGGTACGCGTCCTCGAGTGCGCGGGCCACGGGGCCGGAGCCCCCCTGGGTGACGATGGCCACGAGAGTGGGCCCGGCCCCGCTCACGGCCACGCCTAGGGCCCCCGCCTCCCGGGCCGCGGCGCGCGCCTCCGGGTAGCCCGGATAGAGGGGGGCGCGGGCGGGCTCGGCGATGCGGTCTTCCATGGCCCCCCGCACCAACTCGGCGTCGCCGTGCTCGAGGCCGAGAAGCAGGGCCCCGAGGTGAGCGGCTTGGGCCACGGCCGCGGAGCGTCCCACCTGCCGCGGCAGCACCTTCCGGGCCGCCGCCGTCTCCACGCCGTAGGCGGGGGTGACGAGGACGAAACCCAGGCTGGAGTGGACTTGGACCAGTCCGAGCCGCGGGGGGTCGAGACTCAGCACCAAGACCGCCCCCCCCAAGAGCGAGGGGGCGACGTTGTCGGCGTGGCGCCCCGCCACGACGCTCTCCGCCTCCAGCGCGGCCAGCAGCAGGTCGTCACGGCCCAGGCGGGCGCCGACCACCACGTCTGCCGCCACCGCCCCCGCCACCGCGGAAGCTGCGCTCCCCCCCATGCCGCCGGAGAGAGGGAGGCCCTTCTCCACCGTCAACTCCAGACCGGCCTCCGAGCCGGCGCGCCGAAGGACCGCGGCGGCGGCGATGGCCGCGGTGTTGCGGTCAGCCTCGACGGGGATGCGGGGATCGGATACTTGCACCACGCGCACCCCGGGCGGGCCATGCCGCGCAGCGGTGACGCGATCGCCTTTGCCCGTGAAGGCCACGCCCAAGCAATCGAAGCCCGGGCCCAGGTTTGAGGCCGAGCCCGGCGCATAGACCGTGACCCGGTCCACCTAGCCTCCGTCCTCCCTTGCCCTCGTGCCCACCACCTGGACCTCCCGCCCGCGCGCCTGCTCACGATATCGCAAGGCGATCACCCGGGAAAGCCGCCCCGCGGGGCGGGGGCATTCGCACCTGCGTGCTACGATGGGCCGGATGGCGTCTCTCTCGCTGCGGCCCACCATTCTCGACCGCTACATCCTGCGCGAGATGCTCCCACCCACCGGCCTCGGGCTCCTGGTCTTCACCTTCGTCCTCCTCATCAACGAGATCCCCCGCCTGCTCGCCATCCTCGTGGCACGCAGCGCCGACTTCTACACCATCCTGCGCGTGTTTTTTAATCTGCTGCCCAGCATCTTCGCCGTGACCATACCCATGGCCTTCCTGCTCGGGGTGTTGCTGGCCTTTGGGCGCCTGGCCAGCGACAGCGAGATCGTGGCCTTGCGGGCCACGGGCGTGAGCCCTCTGCGCCTGCTGGGACCGGTGCTCATTCTCTCCGCCATTACGGGCCTCCTCACCTTCTACATCAACGCGGTGGCCCTGCCCGCGGCCAACCAGGCCCACCGAGAGTTGGTCTTCTCGCTGGTGGTGACCAAAGCCCGGACGGTGGTGAAGCCGCGGACCTTCACCGACGAGCTGCTCCCCGGCCGCATGATGCTCTATGTCTCCGACATTTCCGCCGAAACCGGGGACTGGAAGAACGTCTTCATTCATGACAGCCGGGAGCAAGACGCCCCCAAGGTGATCCTGGCCCGCACCGGCCGGTTGGTGATCGACAAGAACCAGAGGGCGGTGACGCTTCACCTGGGGCCGGGCACCCAGCACACGTTCCCGCCCGCCGACCCCGCGAAGTACGAGGAGTCCCAGTTCAAGTTTGCGGACTTCCCCCTCCCCTACGACGAGTTCTTCCCTCGGTTGCCCCTGGCCAAGGGGGACCGGGAGATGACCCTGCCCGAGCTTCAGGCGGCCATTCGGGAGGCCCAGGCCAAGGGTAAGCCGCCCAAGGAGTACGCCCGATTCGCGGTGGAGTGGCAGAAGAAGTTCGCGATCCCCACCGCCTGCCTGGTCTTTGGCGTTCTCGGGCTGGGTCTGTCCCTGGGTAGCCGGAAAGAGGCTCGCTCCGCCGCCTTCGCCCTTGCCATCGGTGTGATCTTCGTCTACTACGTCTTCCTCCGCATGGGGGAGCAGGCCGGTGACAACGGCATGGTCTCTCCCTTCCTGGCTATGTGGACGGCGAACATCGTTCTGGGGGCGGCGGCGGTGGCGCTCCTCGCCTTGAACAATCGCGAGGCCGCTTTCGATCCCCTGGACCCAACCCATTACCTCGGGTGGGTGCCCAAGGTGCGCCGGGCCGCGCCACCCCCCGGGGCCGGCTCCCCCCGGCCCCCGGCCCAAAGGGCGGCGGTGGTGCTCCGCATCCCCCGGGTGGTGGTGCGCTTCCCCACCCTCCTCGACCGCTACATCGCCCGCGCCTACTTCGGGCACTTCCTGCTCGTGCTCACCGGCTTCGTGTCCATCTTCACCCTGGCCGAGTTCCTGGACCTCTTCAACGACATCCAAGAGAACAAGGTCAGGGGGGTGGTGGTCGTGCACTTTTACGCGTTCCACCTCCTCGCCATCGTCAACCTGGTGGCCCCGGTGGCGATCCTGGTGGCGGTGCTCGTGACCTTCGGCGTGCTCGCCCGTCGCAACGAGATCACGGCCATGAAGGCGGGCGGCATAAGCGTGTACCGCGCCGCCGCCCCCCTCCTCGGCGTGGGTCTCTTGCTGAGCCTCAGCCTCTACCTCGCCCAGGAGTTCGTGCTGCCCAGCACCAACCGCATCGCGGCCCTGGACTTCAACGTGATCAAGGGACGGCCGCCCCAGTCCTCCGGCTTCCTGGACCGACGCTGGATCCTGGCCAGCGACAACAAGCTCTACAACTACGATTACCTGGTGGAGCGGAAGAACCCGGCCGAGGCCGGGATCAAGGACCTCCGGAGCCGACCCGAGTTCGCCCTCTTTGGCCTTTCCATCTACGACGTGGACGGCAAGACCTGGAGCATGCGGGAGCGGGTGTTCGCCAGCCGTGCCGCCTGGAACCCGGCCTCCGAGACCTATGACCTGGAGCGGGGCTGGCGGCGCCTGCTCGAGCCCCCCAGGTCCTTCCGGAGTTTCGACCTGGAGAGGGTGCGGGCCCTCGGCCGCGACCCCGGGGGCGAGATCGACCCTCCCCACTACTTCCGCCGCGAGGAGAAGCCATCCGATACCTTGGGATTTGCCGAGCTCCGGACCCACATCGCCTCTCTCGAGGCCCTGGGCTTCGATACCGCTCCCCTCCAAGTCCAGCTCCACCGCAAGCTGGCCTTCCCGGCGGTGGGCCTCATCATGACCCTGCTCGGGATCCCCTTCTCGTTCACGGTAGCCCGCCGGGGCGCTCTTTACGGGATCGGAGCCTCGGTCGTGATCGCGATCGTCTACTGGGCTTGCCTGGGAATCTTCGAGGCCCTCGGCAACAATGCCCTCCTGCCTCCCCTGCTCGCGGCCTGGGCCCCGAACCTGATCTTCGGGGCAGCGGGTCTCTACCTGATGCTGACGCTCGAAACCTGAGGCGGGGTCATTCACGCCCGGGGGGGGCGCCGACCGGCGTCAGGCTCTTCCCGGCAGGTCCGCTTGCGAACCCTCAGCGCTTCATGAAAGAGCGGAGGGCCTCGGCCTTGTCCGTCCGCTCCCAGGTGAACTCCGGCTCGCTGCGTCCGAAGTGGCCGTAGGCGGCGGTCTTCTTGAAGATGGGTCGGCGCAGGTTCAGGTACTCGATGATCCCTTTGGGGGTGAGGGGAAAGATCTCGCGCACCGCTTCCACGATCTTGGTCTCCGGGACCTTGCCCGTGCCCATGGTGTCGACCATCACCGAGACTGGATCCGCCACCCCGATCGCGTAGGCAATCTGCAGCTCGAGGTGATCGGCGAGGCCGGCGGCCACCACATTCTTGGCGATATGGCGGGCCATGTAGGACGCCGAGCGGTCCACCTTCGTCGGGTCCTTCCCCGAGAAGGCGCCGCCCCCGTGGCTGCCCACGCCTCCGTAGGTGTCCACGATGATTTTGCGACCGGTGAGGCCACAGTCCCCCTGGGGCCCCCCCACCACGAACCGTCCGGTGGGGTTGATGAAGTACTTCGTCCGCGAGTCGAGGAGGTTGCTGGGGATCACGGCATGGATGACCTTCTCCAGGATGTCCTCCCGGATGGTCTCGATCTTGACCAGGCTGCTGTGTTGGGCGGAGATGATCACGGCCTCCACCCGGACCGGCTTCTGCCCGTCGTACTCCACCGTGACTTGGCTCTTGCCATCCGGCCGGAGGTAGTCGAGGATCTCCTCCTTCCGGACCTGGGTGAGCCGCCGCACCAGCTTGTGCGCGAGCATGATGGGCAACGGCATCAGCTCTTCGGTCTCGTTGCAGGCATAGCCGAACATCAGGCCTTGGTCCCCCGCCCCCCCCGGATCCACGCCCTGGGCGATGTCGGGGGACTGCCCGTGAATGGAGGAGATGACCGCGCAGGTTTCGTAGTCGAAGCCGTACTTGGCGCGCGTGTAGCCGACATCCTTGATGGTCTGGCGGACGATGTCGGGGAGCTCCGCGTAGGCCTGGGTCGTGATCTCGCCCGCCACGAAGGCGAGGCCGGTGGTGACCAGGGTCTCGCAGGCCACGCGGCTATAGGGGTCCTGCGCGAGAAGCGCGTCCAGGACCGCGTCCGAGATCTGGTCCGCGATCTTGTCGGGGTGCCCTTCGGTCACCGACTCCGAGGTGAAGAGATGACGCCCGTTTTTCGCCATGATTGTCTCGATCTCCCGGGGCCCGGCCTCTCCCTTGCGGCAACTCCGGGCCACCCAAAAGCTGGTAGGGTATCACCCGCGAGAGGGGGGGTCAACGGAGTCTCAGGCCCGAGGGTGGAACTGATCGTAGAGTTTGCGCAGCCGCTCGCGCGTGACGTGGGTGTAGATCTGGGTGGTGGAGATGTCGGCGTGCCCGAGCATGGCCTGCAGCGACCGCAGGTCCGCACCCCGCTCCAGCAAGTGGCTGGCGAACGAGTGGCGGAGCACGTGGGGAGTCAGGACTCGCTCCACCCCCGCCGTGACCGCGTGCCGCCGCACGATCGACCACAGCCCCATGCGCGAGAGGCGTCGACCGCGCTGGTTCAGGAAGAGACTGGGGTCCCCGCCGTCCTTGGCCAGCCGGGGCCGGACCTCGCGGAGGTAGCGCTCCACCCAGCGCACGGCCACCCCCCCCACCGGCACCAGCCGCTCCTTGCGCCCCTTCCCGAAACAAGTCAGGAGCCCCACCTCCAGATCTAGATCCCCCGGCTTGAGGCCGATGAGCTCCGAGACCCGCAGGCCGCTCGCGTAAAGGACCTCCAGGATGGCCCGGTCCCGGATCCCGAGGGGGGTCGCGGCATCCGGGGCCTCCAGCAGGGCGTCCACCTGCGCCGGGGTCAGGCAGCGCGGCAGTCCCTTGAAGGCCCGGGGGGCCTTCAGGTTTTCCATGGGGTCGACCGGGAGCCGACCCTCGCGGACCGCGAAACGATAGAGGCCGCGGATGCAGTGCACGCTCCGCGCCACCGACCGCGGGGAGAGCCCTGCCGAGCGCAGGCTGCCCATGAACGCCGCGAGGTCGGCTTGGCGGAGGGCGAGAAGGCTCTTCCCACGCCGCCGCGCGTAGGCCCCCAGCCGGGCCAGATCCCGGCCGTAGGCCAGGAGCGAATTGGGGGCGAGACCGCGCTCCACCCGCAGGTGGTCGAGGTACTCCTCCGTGATGGCCACACTCACCCCGCACTCCCCGGGTGATGGAACGGCCGCGCGCTAGATGCTCAGCTCCCCGCCGATGAGCCAGCCGGTCATCTCGAAGTTGACGTAGTCCCGGCTGTTCCGGCCCTCGACGGAGAAGCGCCGGTAGCCCCCGGAGACGGCCAGGTGGTCGGAGAGGTGGAGGCGCGCCGTGACCTCGAGTTCCCAGAGGTGTCCGCGATCCCCGATCGTGAACCCCGAGAACTCCCCCTCCAGGCTGAAGTGCCCCTGGTAGATACGACCCGCGAGGCCGAGAATGGGTGCGGGTATGCTCGCGCTCTCGAGGTCGCGCTGGCCTTGCGCGCTAGCCACGATGACGGCATCCACGGTCAGGTACTTGGCACCGATAAAGGCCCCGAAGAAGCCCTGCCGGCTCTTGACGAAATCCCACTCGAGGGCCCCGGTGTAGTACCCGCCCTTGAGGCTCGTGTTGACCGTGCTGCCCGCCCGATAGAGGTTCTGTCCGAAGCTGAAGTTGGCGGCCGCGGTCGTGTTCCCGGTGTAGTTGAAGGACGTGTAGTCACCGCGGAGCTTGAAGCCGGGGCTGAGCTTGAGAGCCCCCCTCACCTCCCACGTGGACTGGTCGGTGACGCCGAGGTCGTTCTTGACGTCCAGGAGCGTCCCCGGCGTGGTGCTGAACCCCTTCTGGATCTGGGAACTCAGATTGGGCCACCACTTCCAGTATTCCGCGCGCAAGTGGTAGTTTTCTTGGCTTGGCAGCTCCTGGACCTGGGCCATCCCCAGTGCCGGCAGGGCCAGCAGCAGGAGAACGGCACCAGGAGCAGGGACAGGTCGTATCATTGGCCTCCTCGAGCCCGCAAGCTGCGGACCGGGCAGACGATACCATGAGATCCCCATCAACCACAAGCCTTTGTGTGGGTCCGGACGACGACTCCTAGGGCTAGAGGTCCCGCCGGCCCGCCCCCTTCAGGAGATCCAGGACGGCCCTCGCCTCCGGAACCTTGAGGCCGTAGGCGGCCAGGCCGTAGACGAGGACGCCCACGACGACGGGCCCGAGCCCCGTGGCCAGCTGAGCGAGAAGACCCTCTGACCCCAGCCAGGCCTCGAGCTGCTGCGCCAAGAGCCAGGTCACGAGCGCCATCACGGCCGTGGCCCCCAGGATCCGCAGAAACCGCATCGGCCAGCCCCGCCCTCCGAGGCCGCCCACCCGCCGCTCGAAGACGGCGAGCAGCACCGCCACGTTGGCGAGCGATCCCACCGCGGTTCCCAGGGCCACCGCGCGGAACCCCACGCGCGTGAAGAAGAGCACGTTGATGACCACGTTGGTAACGACGGCGAGGGCGCTGGCGAGGAGGGGGACTCGCGGCTTGCCCAGGGCGTAGAAGGCGGGGGCCAGCACCTTGACCCCCGTATAGGCCAGCAGACCGATGGAATAGGCCAGAAGGGCAGCCGCGGTGTTGGTGGTGTCGGAGGCCGCGAAGCGCCCGTGCTGGTATAGGAGGCGCACGATCGGCACCCCTAGCACCATCAGGCCCGCGGTGGCGGGCAGGGTCAAGAACGCGAGCATGAAGAGCGATTGCCTCAAGGTCTCGCTCAGGCCCACGAGGTCACCCGCCGCCGCTCGGCGGGCGAGGCCGGTGGTGGCGATCGTCCCCAGGGCCACCCCGAAGATCCCGATGGGGAGATAGAGGATCCGGAAGGCATAGTTGAGCCAGGCCACGCCGCCGGGCTCAAAAGACGCGAAGTAGCTGTTGACGAAGATGTTGATCTGGACCGCGGCCAGGCCCACGGTGGCAGGGGCCATGAGCCCAGCGATCCGCCGGATACCCGGATCGCCGGGGGCCCACTCGGGGACGAACCACCAGCCCATCCGTCGCAGGGACGGGAGCTGAACCAGGAGCTGGGCCGCTCCCCCGAGCAGGGTGCCCGCCGCCCAGCCGAGCGCGACCTGCTCCAGGGGAAAGCCCAGGGCCCAGAGCGCCCCTCCCCAGACGATGGCGACGAGGTTGAACATGGCGGGGGCGAAGGCGGGCGGCCCGTAGCGCTCCTCCGCATTCAGCATCCCCATGGCCACAGCCGCGAACGAGACGAGGGGCAGGAAGGGCATCATGACCCGGGTGAGTCGGACCGTGAGCTCCGCCTTGCCGGGCACGGCCCTAAAGCCGGGGGCCAGGACCGCCACCAGGGGACCCGCGAACACGATGCCGGCCGCGACCACAACCCCCAGGAGCGCGGCCAGGAGGGTCAGGAGGCGGGAGGAGAGCCGGTGCGCGCCGGGACGGCCCTCCTCCGCCAGGGCTCGGGTGTAAACGGGCACAAACGCCGCGGAAAGGGTGCCTTCCGCGAAAAGGTCCCGGAGGAGGTTGGGGATGCGGAAGGCGATTTGAAAAGCATCGGCGTGAAGGCCGGCGCCCAGGAGGGCGGCGAAGACCTGCTCCCGCACCAGGCCCAGAACGCGCGAGACCAGGGTGAGGCCGGAGACGAGGCCGGCCGCGCGCAGGAAGGACCCGCTGCCTCCCCCCTCCTCGCCCTTGACCTGCGGGTCCAAGATCGCTAAACTGTTAGTTTGTCGCCGTTAAGAGGGAGGAGAGAGTGGCACAACACGCGTCGGCTCTGAAGCAGATGCGGCAGAGCTTGAGGCACCGGGCCCGCAACAAGAAGAGCCTGTCCCAGCTCAAGACCCAGGTGAAGAAGCTCCGCGCGGCCATCGCCAAGGGTGACGCCGACGCCGCCCGCGCGCTCCTGCCCGCGACGGTCGGGCAGATCGACAAGGCCGCCCGCAAGGGCGTCGTCCACGACAACGCGGCCGCCCGATACAAGAGCCGGCTCTCGCGCAAGGTCAACGCCCTGGCCGGGGCGCGTTCCTAGCCCCCCGCGGGGACCCGCAGGCCTCCGCCACCGCCGCCGTCAGGGCCACGCGGGCGTCGGCCCCCTTCTTCATCCCCCGGTCGGCGCGGCCGAGGGCCGCTAGCGCCCGCTTCAGCTCGGGCTCTGCCCAGCGCTCCGCGGCCTCCAGGAGCGCGGGCAGCTTGAAGGCCATGGTGGGCGGGAGCAGCCGGGCCAACTCCGCCCGCGAGGCCCGCCGCTCGCGGAGGGCGACCGCCCCCCGCACCTGCCGGAGCGAGCGGTGCAGCGTGCCCACGATCTTCGGCGGCTCCTCCCCCTCCTCCAGCAGCGCCTCCGTAAGGGCCAGCACCCGGTCCGCGTCCCGCCCCGCGATCGCGTCGCTCAGCCTATAGAGAGGCGGGGCCAGGCCCCGGCCCAGGACGGCTGCCACCTCCTCCGCGGAGAGTGCGCGCTCGCCTTCGCCGTAGGCCTGCAGCTTATCGAGCTCGCCCATGAGCCGCCGCAAGTCCTGGCCGACGCGTTCCAGGAGCTCTTCGAACCCCTCCTCCGTGAGCTTGAGCTTGCGCCGGCGTGCGTGTTCGGCCACGTAGGCGCGGAGCGCCTGGCCCTTCTTGGGATCCGCTCGCACCACCGCCGCCTTGGCCAGGAGATGCTTAAAGGCCGTGCGCCGCTTGTCGGGCCGGGCGGCGAGGAAGATGAGGGTCACGCCCGAGGTGGGGCTCTCGAGATAAGACTCAAGACCCTCCCCGTCTCCCTTGAGGCCTTCCGCCCCCCGGACCACGATCGCCCGGCGCTCTGCAAAGAGGGAGCCCATGCCCGCGGAGTCGAGCACGCGGGCCCAGCTCGTCTCATCTCCGTGCAGGCTCTGAACGGTGGCCGCCCGGTCGAGCCCGACCGCGCCGCGCAGGAGTTCCTCCAAGGCCTCCTCGGCCAGAAAGGAGTCCGAGCCCAGAATCAGGTGGACGCCCGCCGAATGGCCGCTCACCGGCAATCGGCCGGGCTCAGAAAGCCTCCAGCATGGCCGCCACCAGCGTACGGGCGAAGGCGGAACCCAGGCGATCGATGGTCTGGTCCTCACGGTCGAAGTAGCCCGTGGCCGCATCCCCGATGTCGTACTCGTCGCGGAACGAGAAGCCTTCGCTGGCCCAGATCGGATCCTTCTGCCCGATCTTCTTGTAGGTGATCTTGGCCACGAGCGTGATCGCGTAGCGGTTGGCCTGGGTGCGGGTCCCCTCCGCGCCCAGACCGACGGGGGTGACGGTGTAGGCCGTGATCTCCCCCTCCACCAGGGCGTCCACTCCCGACGGTTCCTGCACCACCGTGAACCGATTGCGCTTCTGAAGCTCTTCGATGACCTTCTGGGTGATCTTCTGGTCGAGGCCCGGCTTGCCCGTGCGGTCTTTGAACAGGGGCACCCCGAGGCGCTTGATGGTGGGATCGGTCGTGATCCCCTTGCCCACAAGGGCGTACCCACAGCCGGGCCCGAGGGCGAGCAGACCGAGGATGGCCGCCGCCCGCGCCCTCATCGGGTCACCACGCTGACCAGCCGCCCGGGCACCACCACCACCTTCACGATCTCCTTCCCCTTCACGTGCTCGGCTACCTCGGTCAGGGCCCAGCGGCGGACGTCCTCCTCCCGCGCTTCCCGCGGCACCGTCACGTGCCCGCGGACCTTGCCGTTGACCTGGACCGCCAGCTCCAACTCCTCCTCCCGCGCGGCCGCGGGATCCGCCACCGGCCAGGCCGCGCGCACGAGCCCGCCCTTCCGGCCCAGCCGCTCCGCGAGCTCCTCGCAGAGATGGGGCGTGAAGGGGTTCAGGAGGAGGACCAGCGTCTCCAGGGCCTCGCGGAGCACCGCCCGGCCCCCCTCCTCCGCGGACACCCTCGGCTCGAGCTCGACGATGGTGTTGTAGAGCTCCATCATGGCCGCCACCGCGGTGTTCATCTGCAGCCGCCCCTCGATGTCACGGGTGACCTTGGCCACCGTCTGATGCACCTTGCGCCTGAGATCCCGGCCGGCGGCGGGCAGCTCCTGGGGGAGGGCGGGGGCGGCGGCCAGCGCCTCCGCGTACCGGTCGATCAGACGCCACACTTTGTTGATAAAGCGGTGGGCGCCCGCGATGTTCTCGTCGCTCCACTCCAGAGGGAGATCCGGGGGGGCCACGAACAGGATGTAGAGGCGGAGGGTGTCCGCCCCGTAGCGGTCGATCATGTCGTCGGGAGCCACCGTGTTCCCCTTCGACTTGGACATCACGTCCCCGTCCTTGTGGACCATTCCCTGGGGGAAGAGACGGGTGACCGGCTCGTCGAAGGGCACGAGCCCGAGGTCGCGCATGAACTTGGTCCAGAAACGGGAGTACACGAGGTGCAGGATGGCGTGCTCGATCCCGCCCACGTAGAGGTCGATGGGGAACCAGTAACGCACGGCCGCGGGGTCGAAGGGCCCGTCCTTCTTGCGCGGCGAGAGGTACCGGTAGAAATACCAGGACGAGTCCACGAAGGTGTCCATGGTGTCGGTCTCGCGGCGGGCCGGACCTCCGCAGCGAGGGCAGGCGGCCTCCACGAACGTGGCCACCTTCTCGAGCGGGTTCCCGCCCTCTCCCGTGAAGGGGGCGTCGGGGGGCAGGACCACGGGAAGGTCCTCCTCGGGAACCGGGACCAGCCCGTCCTTCGGGCAATAGAGGACGGGAATCGGCGTCCCCCAGTAGCGCTGCCGGCTGATCAGCCAGTCCCGAAGCCGGTAGGTCACGGTCGCCTTGCCGAAGCCCTGGGCGGCGGCATGGGCGGCCAGGCGGGCCTTGGCCTCGTCGAAGGGGAGGCCGTTGAAGCCCCCGCTGTTCACGAGGCGGCCCGGCCCGTCGTAGGCCGCCGTCAGGGCGTCACCCTCGAGCGGTGTCCCCTCCCCCTGAATCACGACCCGGATGGGGATCCCGTACTTCCGCGCGAACTCGAAATCGCGCTGGTCGTGGGCAGGCACGGCCATGATGGCGCCCGTTCCGTACCCCATGAGCACGAAGTTACCCACCCAGATCGGGATCCGCTCCCCGCTGAAGGGGTTGATGGCGTAGCGCCCGGTGAACACGCCCTCTTTTTCGATGCCGCCCTCCAGCCGCGCGCGTCGATCCTGGGCGCGCAGGCGGGCGATCGCGGCCCGCGGCTCCTCCGCCTCGGGAGCGCCCGCGAGGAGGGTTTCCACCATCCCGTGCTCGGGGGCCAGCACCATGAAGGTCGCGCCGAAGATGGTGTCGATGCGGGTGGTGAAGATGCGAATCGGCTCCCCCCCCGGGACCGGAAAGTCCACCTCCGCCCCCGGCGAGCGGCCGACCCAGTTGCGCTGCTGGACGAGCACGCGCTCCGGCCAAGCCTCGAGCTGGGCCATGTCGTCGAGGAGCTGATCCTGGTAGGCGGTGATGCGGACGAACCACTGGTCCAGCTCGCGCTCCTCGACCTTGCTATGGCAGCGCCAGCACTCTCCTCCCTCCGCCTGCTCGTTGGCGAGCACGGTCTGGCAGGAGGGGCACCAGTTGACGGCCGCTTTCTTCCGGTAGGCGATCCCCCGCTCCAGCATGCGCAGGAAGAACCACTGGTTCCAGCGGTAGTACTCGGGGTCGCAGGTCGCGATCTCGCGGCTCCAGGGGTAGCTGAAGCCGAGACGCTGGAGCTGCCGCTTCATGCCCGCGATGTTGTCCCGAGTCCATTTCTCGGGGTGGATGCCGTGCTTGATGGCCGCGTTCTCCGCGGGCAGGCCGAGGGCGTCCCAGCCGATGGGATGAAGGACGTTGAAGCCCCGCATCGTCCGGTAGCGGGCCACCACGTCGGTGATGCAGTAGTTGCGCACGTGCCCGACGTGGATGTCGCCCGAGGGATAGGGCAGCATCTCCAGGCAGTAGTACTTCGGCCGGGAGGGGTCTTCGGTCACCTCGAAGGCCCCCTGCTCCCGCCAGCGCTCCTGCCACCGCGGCTCAATCTCGTCGAAGAGGTACTCGCTCATGACTTGGGGTCGAAGATTCGATGCTAACACAGGCCCCGGGAACGGCCCTCAGGAGCTCAGGATCGGCCAATGCTCCCGGAGTTCCCGGCAGTAAGCGGGCACGAGGGTGCCCGCCCGTCCCCCCGCGGCGGGAGGCAGGGGAGCGTGCTTCTCCCCCAGGAGCAGCCGCGTGACCGATGCCGCTCCCCCCGCGAGCGCGTCCAGGCCGTAGCCGCCCTCAAGGACGAAGAGGGCCCGGCCCTTGGCCGCCCCCGCGGCGATGCCTAGGCAGACGTCCGTGAGCTCCGCGTAGCCCTCGGCGGTCAGGTCCATGCCGGCCAGGGGATCCCCGCGGGCGGCGTCAAAGCCCGCGGAGACCAGCACCAGCTCGGGGTCGAAGGCCCTGCCCACCGGCTCCACGATCGTCCGGTAGATTCGGGCAAAGTCCTGGTCCCCCATCCCGTCGGGCAGGGGGAGGTTCACGGTGAAGCCGCGGCCTTTGCCTTCTCCCACCTCGTCGAGGGCTCCCGTGCCCGGGTAGAAGGGGTAGGCGTGGGAGGAGACGTAGAGCACGCGGGGATCGTCGTAGAAGATCTCTTGCGTTCCGTTCCCGTGGTGCACGTCGAAGTCGACGATCATCACCCGATGCAGGCCCCGGTGGAGGGCATGGGCCGCGGCCACGGCGACGTTGTTGAAGAGGCAGAAGCCCATGGCCTGGTCTGCCCGGGCGTGATGGCCGGGGGGACGCACCGCGCAGAAGGCCCTATCGATCTCTCCCTCCAGGGTCCGGTCCACGGCGTCGACCACCGCTCCCGCGGCGAGGAGGGCGGCGGCCTGCGAGCGGGGGCCGGCCTCGGTGTCGGGATCGAAGCGGAAGCGCCGGCCCTTGGTCGAAGCCACCCGCCCCACGTGGCCCTCGGTGTGGACGCGCAGGAGCTCGGCGGGGGTGGCGGAGCGGGGCGGAATGAGGTCAAGCCGCCCCTCCAGCCCCGCCTCGCGGATCCCCTTCCGCACCGCATCCAGCCGCTCCGGCCGCTCGGGATGGCCGAAGCCCGCATCGTGCTCGCGAAACAGGGGGTCGTCGTAAAGGGCGACGCGGGGCATGGTCCTAAGATCAGAGGTCGTCGTACCGCGGGCCGCCCCCGCCTTCGGGCGTGACCCAGGTGATGATCTGGTAAGGGTCCATGACATCGCAGGTCTTGCAGTGCACGCAGTTGGAGAAGTTGATCTGGAGCTTGAGGTCGCACGAACCTCCGCTCTTGGGCACCATCTCGTAAACCGCGGCCGGGCAGAATTTTTCGCAGGGGTTGCCGTACTCCTCCCGGCACCTCGTCTCACAGATGCCGGGATCGGCCACGTGCAGGTGGACGGGCTGGTCCTCGTCGTGCTTGGTCCCCGAGTGGTAGACGTCGGTCAAGCGATCGAAGGTGAGGACGCCATCCGGCTTGGCCCGCTGGAAGTCATCGCGGGTCTTCCCCTCCCCGTAGTAGTCGGCGAGGGAGTGCACCTCCGCGTAGCCGCGGGAGGGGCGCAGAGGGTCGACCAGCCCCCGACCTGCGGTGAGCATCTGCAGGCCGCTGTGGAAGAGGCCCGCGTAGAGACCGTGCTTGAAGCCCTGATGAAAATTCCGCACCCGCCAGAGCTCCTCCTTGACGTAAGAGGCGTCGACCCTATGCTCGAACTGCTGCAAGCGGGCGGCCGAGCTATCCCCGGCCAGGACCGCCTCCAGGGCGGTCTCCGCGGCGAGCATCCCGGTCTTGATCGCGAGGTGGATGCCCTTCAGGCGCATCGCATTCAGGTAGCCCGCGGCCTCGCCCACGAGAAGGACGCCGTCCGCGTAGGGCCGGGGGATCGAGTACCAGCCCCCCTCGCTGATGGTGCGTGCTCCGTAACGGACCATCTTCCCGCCCTCCAGGATTCCCCTCAGCAGGGGGTGCCGCTTAAAGGCCTGGAAAAGACCGTGGGGATCGAGGAAGGGGTCGTGATAGTCGAGGCCGACCACGAGGCCGAGGGAGACGCGCTCCTCCGTGAAGCCGTAAATGAAGCCCCCGCCAAACGTGCGCGCGTCAAGCGGGTAGCCCATGGTGTGGATCACGGCCCCCGGGGCCAGGCGTCCCTTGGGCACCTCCCACAGCTCCTTGATCCCGATCGAATAGACCATGGGGAACCGGCCCCGATCGAGCCCGAGGCGGGGCACGAGCTCCTTGGCGAGGCTGCCCCGGGCCCCTTCGGCGAGGATCGTGACCTTGGCCCGGAGGTCCACCCCGGCCTCGAAGTTGCCTTTCCGCTGGCCGTTCTTGTCGATGCCCTTGGCGCCCGTGCGCACGCCCACGACACGCTCGCCCTCGTACAGCATTTCCGCGCCCGGGAACCCGGGCAGGAGGTCAATCCCCCGCGCCTCCGCCTGCTGGGCCAGCCATTTCACGAGTTGGTTCAGGCTGATGATGTAGTGGCCGTGGTTCCGCAGAGGGGGCGGGACGAGGGGAAGCCCGAGCTTGCTCCCCGCGGTCAGCATGTAGACGCGATCCTCGGAGACCCGCGTCGCGACAGGTGCCCCCCTCTCCTCGAAATCGGGGATCAGCTCCCGCAGGGACACCGGATCAAGCACGGCTCCGGAAAGGCAGTGGGCCCCGAACTCGGCCGCCTTCTCCACCACCATGACGGAGGCCTCGGCCGATCGGCCCGTCGCCCGCCCGTGCGCCCCTAGCCGGTCCTTGAAATGGATGGCGGCGGCCAGGCCGGCAGGGCCGCCCCCCACCACCAGGACGTCGGTCTCGAGTGTCTCGCGCTCGGGCATCAAGGCCTCTCCGCAACCCAGAAGATCACGGCCCCCCCTGGGGCCGTCCAGGTGGCTATCCCCGGGGCCTCCGCGGCGTGCGGGAATCTCCTGTCCGTGGGGCTCCCTCCGTCCCGCCGCGCCCCTCTCAGCCCTTGGCTAGAAAGTAGGCCTTGGCCGCCTGGGTCAGGCGGGGCAGGATCTCGAAAACATCGCCCACCAGGCCATAGTTGGCCACCTTGAAGATGGGTGCGTCGGGGTCCTTGTTGATAGCCACGATGTACTTGGAGGACGACATGCCGGCCAGGTGCTGGATGGCCCCGCTGATCCCGCACGCGATGTACAGGGTCGGGGAGACCGTCTTTCCCGTCTGGCCCACCTGCATCTGATGATCCACCCAGCCCGCGTCCACGACCGCCCGTGAGGCCCCCACCGCCGCCCCCAGGGCCTCCCCCAGGCTCTGCACGAGGTGGAAGTGCTCGGGGCCCTTCAGCCCCCGCCCGCCGGAGACGATGATCTGAGCCTCGCTCAGCTCGATCTTGCCCGCCTCGGCCGCGTGCACCGCGGTGACCCGGGCCCGGGCCGCCGCCTCCACGGTGCCCGCCACGACCTCCACCCCGCGGGTGGCGTCCGGCGGGCGGAGGGCGAACACGTTGGTGCGGAGGGTGGCCATTTGGGGCTCCCCCTCCCAGCGTACGGTGGCGTAGGCCTTGCCAGCGTACATCGGTCGCCGGGCCAGAAGCCGCCCCTCCTTCAGGGTCAGGGCCACACAGTCGGAGACGAGGCCGGCCCCGATCTCGGCCGCAACCCGCGGAGCCAGGTCTTTGCCCATGGCGGTGAAGGGGACGAGGACCACGCTCGGCTTCACCGCCCGGATGGCCTGGGCCAGGGCCCGGGCGTAGGTCTCGGTGGCGTAGTGGGCGAGGGCGGGGTCGTCAAAAACGTGGACCCGGTCCCCCCCGTAGTGGCCCAGTTCCGCGGCCAGGCCCTTGACCCCCGAGCCCAGGAGAACGGTCTCCACCCGGGCGGCGAGGGCGTCGGCCAGACGCCGCGCCTCCGACACCGCCTCCAGAGAGGGGCGCCGCAGGCGGCCGTCCCGAACCTCCGCGAAAGTGAGGATTCCCCCCATGGGTCAGATCACCTTGGCTTCTTCGTGGAGGAGGCGGATCAGCTCCCTGGCCTGCGTCTCCGGATCACCCTCGATCATCTTGACCGCGGGGCGGGCGGGCGGCAGCTCCATCGACACCACGCGGGTCCGCGGAGCCAGGGCCGCTCCGTCCAGGCCCAGGGCCGCCGCGTCCAGGGCCTGCATCGGCTTCTTCTTCGCGGCCATGATCCCCTTTAGGCTCGCATAGCGCGGCTCGTTCAGCCCTTTTTGGGCGGAGAGCACCGCCGGAAGCGACACCTCCCAGGTCTCGTGCGCGCCCTCGATCTCCCGCTCCACCACCGCCTTGCCATCCTGGATCTCGACCTTCACCACCACCGTTACCTGGGGGAGGTCCAGCAGCGCGGCCAGGACGCCGGGAACCTGGCTATGGTCTCCGCCCACGCCCTGCTGGCCGGTGAAGACGAGGTCGAAGGGGGCCAGGGTCTTGATGGCCGCGGCCAGGGCCCGCGCCGTGCCCAGACTGTCCGTCGCCTCGAAGAGGGGATCCTTGAGGTGAAGGGCCGAGTCCGCGCCCATGGCCAGCCCGTTGCGCAGCGCGGATTGCACCCGGTCCGGCCCCAGCGCGACCAGGATCACCTCCCCCCCTTTCTTCTCCTTGATCTGGAGAGCCTCCTCGATCCCGAACTCGTCGTAGGGAGACACGATCCAGTTGATCTCCGCCTCCGAGATCGCGTCGCCGGAGGGATCGATGCGGATCCGGGTTTCCGTGTCCGGGACTTGCTTCACGCAGACGATGATCTTCACGTTCAGGAACCCTTCTCCCGCTCTCGACTGCACGTTAGTCCAGGTCGGGCCCTGCTGGCAAATGAATCACGGTTCATTTTCGGGATGGCGGGAGCTCTCCGCGGGGGGACCCGGCTCACTCGAGGAAGCGCTGGAAGAGAAGAGCCCCGTTCGTTCCCCCAAACCCGAAGGAGTTCGTGAGGGCGTACTCCACCCGCGCCTTGCGGGCCTTGTGGGGGACGAAATCCAGGTCGCACTCGGGGTCGGGGTTCTCCTGGTTGATGGTGGGGGGCAGGATCTGGTCGCGAAGGGCGAGGGCCACGATCCCCGCTTCCAGCCCCCCCGCCGCCCCCAGGAGGTGCCCGGTCATGGACTTGGTGGAGCTGATCGGCATTTTTCGGGCGTGGTCGCCGAACACCGTCTTCAGGGCTATGACCTCGATGCGGTCGCCCACCGGGGTGGAGGTCCCGTGCACGTTGACGTAGTCCACCGCTGACGGCTCCACCCCCGCGTCCTGGAGCGTCCGGCGCATGACCCTTATGGCCCCGTCCCCGTCTTCGCAGGGAGCGGTGATATGGAAGGCGTCGCTGGACATGCCGTAGCCGACGAGCTCGCAGTAGATGCGGGCGCCCCGTCGGCGCGCCATCTCCAGCTCCTCCAAGACCAGGATCCCCGACCCTTCCCCAATTACGAAGCCGTCGCGGTCGCGGTCGAAGGGCCGGGAGGCCTTGGCCGGCTCCTCGTTGCGCGTGGAAAGGGCGCGCATGGCCGCGAAACCGCCCACCCCCAGGGGGGTGATCGCGGCCTCGCTCCCCCCGGCAATCATGCAGTCCGCCTCGCCCCGCTGGATCAGCCGGTACGAGTCCCCCACCGCGTGGGCGCTGGTGGTGCAGGCGGTGCACGTGGCGGAGTTGGGGCCCTTGGCCCCGGTGCGGATGGAGACCCAGCCGGAGGCCAGGTTGACGATGGAGGCGGGGATGAAGAAAGGGCTCACCTTGCGGGGCCCCCCCTTGAGCAGGGCTTCGTGCTCCCGTTCGATGGTGGCGAACCCGCCAATGCCGCTCCCGATGTAGACCCCCACCCGCTCCGCAATCGCGGCGTCGATCTTGAGGCCCGAGTCCCGGACCGCAAAGTCCGCGGCCGCCACCGCGAACTGGATGAAGCGGTCCATCTTCTTCACGTCCTTCTTCTCGACCCAGTTCAGGGGATCGAAGCCCCGGACCTCCACCGCGAACCGCGTCGTGTGCTGGGAGGCGTCGAAAAGGGTGATGGGGGCCGCCCCCGATCGGCCCCCGAGGAGGCCCTTCCAGGTCTCCTCGGTGCCGATGCCGAGGCCCGACACGAGGCCCACACCGGTGACTACGACCCTGCGTTTCTCGGACACGAGCCCAGCTCCCTTGCCCGGCCCCTACTTCTTGGCCTTGTCGCCGTGCTTGTCGATGTAGTCCACCGCCTCCTTGACGCGCGTGATCTTCTCCGCGTCCTCGTCCGGGATCTCGATCCCGAACTCCTCTTCCAGCGCCATGACCAGCTCTACGGTATCGAGGCTGTCCGCCCCCAGGTCGTCCACGAAGGACGCCTCGGGCGTGACCAGTTCCTCCTCCACCCCCAGCTGGTCCACGATGATCTTCTTCACGCGATCGGCAACAGGCTCCATGAGGCTCCTCTCTAATCAAGTCCGGAAGGCGCGGCCCCCCACCCCCCGGGCCCCCCGCGCGCTCCGCGGGGGTCGATCCCCCTTCGCGCGCGGCCGCGACGCGGGGCCGGCGATGAGTTGTTCCCCTTTTCCGTCATCCGGGGGTCCCTGGCATTCTACATGTGGAAGCCACCGTCCACCCCCAGCACCTGACCCGTAATGTAAGCCGCTGCTTCCGAGACCAGAAAGGCCACGGCTGCGGCCACGTCCCCCGGTCGGCCCACCCGGCCCATGGGGATGGCGGCCACCACCGCCTCCCGGGCCTTGTCCGTCATGGCCGCCGTCATGTCCGTCTCGATGAAGCCAGGAGCCACCGCGTTCACGGTGATGGACCGGGAGGCCACTTCCCGGGCCACGGACTTTGTGAAGCCCAAGATCCCCGCCTTGCTGGCCGCATAGTTGGCCTGGCCGGGGTTCCCGGTGAGGCCCACCACGGAGGTCACGCTCACGATCCGTCCACTGCGCTGCTTCAGCATGGGGCGCAGGGCGGCCTGGGTGCAGTGGAACACCCCGCTCAGGTTGGTGGCGAGGACTTCCTCCCACTCCTCCGCTTTCATGCGCAGGAGCAGGTTGTCCCGGGTGATGCCCGCGTTGTTGACCAAGTGGTCCAGGCGCCCGTGCGTCTTCAGGATGCCCGCCACCGCCGCCTCCACCGAAGCCCGCTCGGCCACGTCCAAAGAGACGGCCTCCGCACGTCCGCCCTCCCCCACGATTTCCGCCACCGCCTCCGCCAGTCGGATCGTGTCCCGTGCCCCCAGCACCACGGTGGCCCCGTCCGCGGCCAGAGCCCGCGCGATGGCCCGCCCGATCCCCCGGGAGGCCCCCGTGACCAGCGACACCCGGCCCGTGAGCCCTCCCATCAAAGCTCCGCCCGCGCCGGCGCGGAGAGGGCGGACACCGCGCTCTCGAGCGACGCGGGGTCGTTCACGTTCAGGGTCCGCACCCCCTTGGCGATCTTCTTCACCAGACCGGTGAGCACGGTCCCCGGACCCACCTCGACCATGGTTTGCACTCCCTCTCGGACCAGCCGCTCGACGCATTCCTGCCAGCGCACGGGGGCCGAGACCTGGCGGACCAAGCCCTCCCGGCAGGCGGCCGCGGTACGCACCACGGCCGCATCCGCGTTGTTGACGAGGGGAACGAGGGGATCCCGGAAGTTTAGCCGGGCCAGATCTGGGGCCAGCCTCTCCTGGGCGGGTACCATAAGCGCGCAGTGGAAAGGCGCGGAGACGGGCAGGCGCAGGGCCCGGCGGGCTCCCGCGGCCTTGCACCGCTCGGCCGCGCGGTCCACGGCGGTGGCGTGCCCCGCGATCACGACCTGGCTGGGGCTATTGATGTTGGCGGGGGAAACCACCTCGCCTTGGGCAGCCTCCCGGCAGGCTCTCTCGACGCCGGGGAGGTCCAGGCCAAGGATGGCCGCCATCGCCCCCTGGCCAACGGGTACCGCTTCCTGCATGTACTCTCCGCGCCGGCGCACCGCCACCACCGCTTCTCCCAGGGGCAGCGCGCCCGCCGCTACCAACGCGGAATACTCGCCCAAGCTGTGCCCGGCCACCCAGGCCGGGCTGAGGCCCCGCGCGAGCAGGGGGCGAACCGCGGCCACGCTCGCGACCAGGATCGCGGGCTGGGCATTGGCGGTGAGCTGCAGTTCGGACTCCGGCCCCTCGAAGCAGAGGCCGGACAGCGAGAAGCCCAAGGCCCGGTCGGCCTCCGCGAAGGCGGCGCGGCTCTCCTCGAAGTGCTCGACCAGGGCCCGGCCCATGCCCACTTGCTGGGAGCCCTGACCGGGGAACAGGAGGGCCAGGCTCACGCCCCCGCCTCTTGCTTGCGCGCGCCCAAGGCCCGGAGCTCGGCCCCGATGCTCTCGTTCACCCCGCTCCGACCGAACTCCGCCGCCACCCGGATCCCGTGCTTGATGGCCCGCGTGTTGGAACGTCCGTGGCCGATCACGCAGCAGCCTTTCAAGCCAAGGAGGGGCGCTCCTCCGTACTCGGCGGGGTCGATCCGGCGCTTCAGGGCTCGGAACGCCGGCCCGGAGAGAAGGGCCCCCAGGCGGGTCCAGGGCGTGCGCTGGAGCTCCTCCCGCAGGAGCTGCAGAAGAGACTCGGCCAGGGTCTCGCTGGCCTTTAGGGCCACGTTCCCGGTGAAGCCGTCCATGACGATCACGTCCACCCGGCCGGAGAAGAGGTCGTGCCCCTCGACGTTCCCGATGAAGTTCAGGCTGGAGCCCTTGAGCGCCTCGTGGACCTCTTTGGTCAGCTCGTTGCCCTTGGTCTCCTCCTCCCCCATGCTCATGAGACCCACCCGTGGATTCGGGGTATGGAAGACGTCACGGGTGTACGCATTCCCCATCACCGCGAACTCCAACAGATGGCGTGCCTTGCAGGCGGCATTGGCGCCCACGTCCAGGAGCACGGTGCGGCCGTGGACGTGGGGAACAACCGCAGCCAGCGCCGGCCGGTCCACCTCCGCGATCGTGCCCAGAGCCAGCTTGGCGATGGTCCAGCACGCCGCGGTGTTGCCCGCGGAGAAGAAAGCGCCCGCTTCTCCATCCCGGACCAGCTCCACCGCCACCTGAATGGACGAGCGCCTCTTCAAGGTGGTGCGGTTGACCTTCTCGCCCATGCCCACGACGTAGGGTGCGTCCACGACCTCGATGGGCAGCCCTTCGCCGCCCGTCCGGCGCAGCTCCGCCCGCACCGTCCCTTGGGGGCCCACTAGAATGGAGGGGAGGCCGAGCTCACGGCAGGCGATGACCGCTCCCTCCACCACCACGGCCGGCCCGTGGTCGCCCCCCATGGCGTCCACGGCCACGCGGGTTACGGGCGCTGCTTCTGGCATGCCCCGCCGCAGATCGAGGCCCTACCCTAGACCTCCTCCACCCCGACCACGGGCTTGCCCTTGTAGTACCCGCAACGAGGGCAGACCCGGTGCGACAGCTTGGGCTCGTGGCAATTGGGACAGAGGCTGAGCCCGGGGGATGTTAGGTGGTCGTGGGCGCGCCGGCGATCGCGGCGGGCCTTCGAATGACGGCGCTTGGGATTGGGCATGTCGAACTCCTAGTGAGAGCCTTCGTTCAAGAGCTTCTTCAGGCCGGCGAGGCGGGGATCCGGCTCCTCCGTCGGGGCCGGGCATCCACAGCTCCCTTGATTCCAGTTCGCGCCGCAGGACGCGCAGCGCCCGCGGCAGTCCTCGCGGCAGAGCCGCTTCAGGGGGACGCTCAAGAAGAACTGCTCCCGGACCATCTCCCCCAGGTCGAGGCGCTCGCCCTCGTAATAGGCCACGACCATGTCGCGGTCGGTGAGCTCGACCTCGTCCTCCTCCTCTTCCGCCTCCTCCCCCGCCCGGTGCGGCAAGTAGAACAGGTCCAGCTCCTGGTCGATGGAGAACAGGAAGGGCTCGAGGCAGCGGCCGCACTCCAGGCCCAGCCCGGCCTTGAGGTGCCCGCGCACATGCACGGTATCCCCGTCCGTCTTCTCCAGGCGGCAGCGCAGGCTCCCCCCCGGCTCCAGGGTGAAGCTCCTCTCGTTTTCGACGTGGACCGCCCCTGGCTTGAGGGCGTCGTCCACCTCCATTCCCTCGGGAGGGATGTGGCCTATTTCAATGACGAGCATCGGGCGTGCGCTCAAACCTTCGATTTTACCGATTCCTTCTGTTTCGTCAAGCACTTACCCCCAGAAGGTCCGTCAGGAAAGAGGTGCCCGCGGCCAGGGGGGCGACTCCGAAGTTGTCCGCCAAGGTGGCCCCCAAGTCCGCGAACGTCGCCCGCACACCGAGGTTCACCCCCTCCCGCACCCGGGCTCCGACGACCAGAACGGGGACATGCTCACGGGTGTGGTCGGTGGAGGTGTCCGAGGGGTCGCAGCCGTGGTCGCCCGTGAACAGGAGCACGTCGTCGGGGCCCAGCGCCTCCCGCAGATCGGGGAGCCGGACATCGAGGGCCTCCAGGTTGGCCGCGTATCCCGCCACGTCATTGCGGTGGCCATAGAGGGTGTCGAAGTCCACCAGGTTGGTGAAGATGAGCCCCCCCTCTGCCGTGCCCAGGGCCTCCAGCGTCCGGTCGATCCCATCCGCGTCGGACCGAGTGTGGACGTCGGTGGTGAGGCCGCGTCCGGAGAAGATGTCCCCGATCTTGCCTACACCGTGTACGGCCACTCCCCGCGCGGAGAGGCGGTCGAGGAGCGTCTCCCCGGGGGGCGGCACCGGAAAGTCCCGCCGGTTGGACGTGCGCTTGAAGTCGTCGCGCGTCTTCCCCAGGAAAGGCCGGGCGATCACCCGGCACACCCCGTGGCCCAGGCAGGCGATCTCGTAGCCTATGCGGCAGATCCGGTAGAGCTCCGGGAGGGGGACGACCTCCTCGTGCGCAGCCACCTGGAACACGCTGTCCCCCGAGGTGTAGAGGATGGGCGAGCCCGTGCGCAAGTGCTCCTCCCCGAGGTCCTTCAGGATCTCGGTACCCGAGGCCGCGCGGTTGCCGAGCACCTTGCGGCCGATCCGCTCCTCGAAGGGCCGCACGACCTCGGGGGGAAAGCCGTGCGGGTAGGTGCGGAAGGGAACGGTGGTCAGGACACCCGCCATCTCCCAGTGGCCGCTGGTCGTGTCCTTGCCCGCGCTGCCCTCGGCCATCTTGCCGAAGGCCCCCAGCGGTCGCGGATAGCGCGCCCCCTTGAAGGTCGGGGTCAGGTTCCCGAGGCCGAGGGCGGTGAGGTTCGGGATGCGGACGGAACGGGAGGCGAGCACGTGGCCGAGGGTATCGGCCCCGTCGTCCCCGAAGGCCGCTGCGTCGGGGGCCGCCCCCACCCCGAGGCCGTCGCACACGATCACCACCGCTCTGCGGAACGGCCCCGTGCCCGGCTTGCTCCCGGCCATCACCCCTCCGCCCGGTCCAGCCAGGCCACCGCAGCCGCGTAGGCGCTATCGAGGTCGGGACACCAGGCCACCGAAGCCTGGTGGCGGAACCAGGTCATCTGCCGCTTAGCGAGCCGCAGAGTGTCGGAGACGATATCACGCTCGGCCTCGGCCCGCGCAAGTTGGCCCCCCAGGAGGGCCAGCGCCTGCCGGTATCCGATGGCCCGCAGCGGCCGCAGCTCGGGGGCGTAGCCACGGGCCAGGAGGCCCCTGACCTCATCGAGCAGGCCGCGGGCGAACATGTCGCGCGTGCGCTGCTCCACGGCCAGGCGCAGGGCCGGGCGTGCGGGCGTGATCCCGACCAGGAAGGAGACGAAGCCGCCCAGGGGCTCGCCGGCACCGCGGTGGTGCTCGGAGATCGGTCGGCCGGTGGCCCGGAAAACCTCCAGGGCTCGCACCACGCGCAGGCGATCCCCCACCGGTAGCCGGGCCGCCGCTTCCGGGTCTACCCGGGCCAGCAGGCGGTGGAGCCGGGCCTCCCCGTAGCGCTCCGCGATCGCCTCCAGCCTCCGCCGCAGGGCGAGGTCTCGGGAGGGCCCCACGAAGAGGCCCTGGAGCAGCGCCCGGAGATAGAGACCCGTGCCCCCCGCCACGATCGGCAACCGCCCCCGCCGCGTGATGTCGAGGAGCGCGGCCCGCCCCCGGCGGGCGTACTCCGCGGCCGAGAACTCCTCGTCGGGGTCCACCACGTCCAGGAGATGATGGGGCACGGAGCGCCGCTCCTCGAGGCTGGCCTTGGCGCTGCCGATGTCCAGACCGCGGTAGACCTGGAGGCTATCGCAGGAGACGATCTCGCCCCCGCGTTCCCGGGCCAGGCGCAGGGCGAGGGCGCTCTTGCCCGCCCCCGTGGGCCCGACCACCGCGATCAGCCGCGGCAACACGGCGGTCAAGCCGTCAGGACCGCGGCCCGGGGAGTGCGGGGCCGGGAAGGCCCGCGGGCGGAGGCGACGTCAACGCTCGCGGAAGGCCTTGATGATCGTGCTCTCGTGTTCGGCCCCGAGGGTGCGCTTCACGGCCAAGAGCTCGGCATAGAGCAGCTCGTTCAGGGCGTCCACGAGGAGGGCCCGTCGCTCCTCTTCTGGCAGCTTGTTCAGGTTCCGCTCCACCACCGCCGCATCGAGGGAGCCGTCCTTCTGGAGCTTCACCCCCCCGAAGACCTCCTTGCGTGCCTCCCGAAGGCCCCCCAAGTATTTCTCGAGGACGTTCTCGGCGATGGGGCCAACCTCCCGCACCATGTACCGGAAGATGAAGCCGTACATCTGGTTGAAGGAGGTGAGCACGGAATAGAGGGTGTCCGCGGGGACGAAATCCTGGTCGAGGGTGTGGACCTTCCTGCCCTTGGCGCGGACGATCCCCGTGCTGAGCAGGGCATAGAGGACCTTCAGCGTCTCGTTGTCGCCGATTTCGCTCTCGTGGCAAATGTCGAGCACGCTGCGTTCGCCGTCCACCAGGGCCAGCACGTGCAACTCGTAGGACTCGAGGGCGCTCTCGGGCAGGAGGTTGTCCGGCTCCAGCACCAGCAGGCCCTCGGGGTAGCGGCCCTGGATGGCGCCGTTCGCGTCCACCCGGCGGAGCCCGGCCAGGATCAGGCGCTGGATGTCGAGGTCGACAGTGATGCGCTCCTTCTCGGGGAGGCTGGACTCCTCGAAGTGGAATTGCCCCTCGTCCCACTGGAAGAGGCTGGAAACGATCTCCTGGACCTGAAACTGCACGCCCTCCCAGAGGTCCTTGGGGGAGAGCGCTCCCATCTCCACCAGCACCTTGCCCTGGCGCTTCCCCTTGGAGATGGCCTTGATCGAAGTCTCGTACTCCTCCACCGTGATCTTTCCATCCCGGATCAGGATCTCGCCCAGCCGGTCGTTGGGCAGGTTACTGGAGCCGAACACCACCCGCCCGTCCTTGAGGTAAATGGCCTTGCGCGCGCCGCCCGAGACCAGGGAGAGGATCCCGGTGTTCTTCGAGAGGCGCAGCTGTTCGAGGATGTCGGGAAGCGGGAGCTGCGTGAGCTGCCCCCGTAGACCCCCGGGCACGACGAATGGCTCAAACCGCTTCGGGAGTGTCGTGGTCATGGCGGATGTCTAAGACACGCCACATTTTATGGGAATACGGGGCGGGCGGCAAGCCGGCGGCGAGGGCCGTCGGCCCCGACCGCGCTAGCCGACCTTGCCCAGGCTGATTCCGGAGTAGTAGTGCCGGAGGATCTGCTCGTACGTGGCCCCGGCCTGGGCCATGCCGAAGGCGCCGACCTGGCAGAGACCGACCCCATGGCCCCAGCCCTTGCCCGTGAAGACGAAGCGCTCCACCGCTCCCTTGGCGTTGGTCTCGCGATCGATCACGAACAGGCTTTCCCGCAGCCCCAGCCCCAAGCGCACACGGAGGCCCCTCAGGAAAAGATCGCCGCGCTCCCCCCGGATCTCGAGCTCCACCACGCGCCCGGACACTCCCAGGCGCTTGGGCACCAGGTCTCGGACCCGGCCCACGTCGCCATAACGGGCCAAGGCTTGACCCAGCTCGACCGGGGTCGCCCTCACTTCCCAGCGGTAGTAGCCGGAGCTGCGATCCGCGGCCACGCCTTTCCGGTTCTGCTCTGCCTCCAGGTAGGTGACCCGACCCTCTTGCAGGACGAAGCTCACGCGGTCGCCCACGGCCAGGCTCAGCTCCGAGGCCGCGGCCCGCACGCCGTCCAGGTTGCGGTAGAGCCTCGCGGCCGCGTCGAGCGGATAGGACTCGGCGTTCTCCGCACGCATGACGGTGATCTGCCCCTCGGCCGCCCCCGCGAACTCCGCGGTCACGAGGCCGGGCAGACCCGCCTTCTCCCCCGCCCGGGCCAGCAGGGTCACCGCCTCGGCCCGGGTGAGGGCGACGTTGGCGCGCAGCGTATTGTCGGGGAAGGGCGAGAGCACGCCCTCTTGCACCAAGACCGCGGTGGCCACCCGCTCGCCGTCGCCCGAAAAGTCGCGGCGGTCTTCCACCTGCAACAGATAGTCGGCATCCTGCGGGTTCAGGAGGCGCTCACCCCGCTCCTCCCAGCAGAGCGACCCCACCAGGAACTGGGCGAAGGTCCCCCGGCGCGCCAGGGACGCCCCCACCGGGCTCTCACAGCCCTTGCGCCGCAAGGCGATCAGCATGCGTCCGGTCCAGGCCTTGAGCTCGGCGTCCGTGGGGATGCCCTTGAGGGCGGGCACCGCGTACAGGCGGGGCTCGAGGACGCCGAGGGCGACGAGAAGGCCGGCGTCCCGGGAGAGCCCGGGCACGTCCCCGAAAGTGCGGGGGGAGGCGCTCGTCCGGACCGTGGCCCAGGCCGAGCGCTCGGGGGCGCAGGACACCCCCCGGAGGTAGGGAGCGGTCTCGCCCTCGAAGACGTTTTCCCCGTCCTCGGTATGCCCGCCGCAGGTGGAGGTGTAGAAGGCGTTGATGGGCTTGCCCCCGTACAGGGCCACGATCCCCCGGGTCGCTTCCACCGCCTGGTCGCTGAGCGGGTTCTCCGAGGACCGGCCGCGGTACACCTGGCAGGCTGCGCTGGCGCAGAGGTCGAAGCCCTTCAGCTTGTACTCGACCCGGTGCCCAAGGGCGTAGCTCCGCGCCGCCACCGCCTGGGCCTTCAGCGCCTCGAGCTGGGGGAAGGCCTGAGGGGACAGCTCGTTCGGGACCACGCCCCGCACGTAGTCTTCGAGGTTGACGATGTTGACGACGGTGAGAGTGCCCGCGTCGCCGGGCCGGACCTCGAAGAGACCTCGGTAGGGCAGGGCGTCGGCGGACAAGATCTCGGTCGCGACGGAGGGCACGACCGTGACCACCCCGAACTCCTCCCCCGTCTCCAGGAGGCGGATGCGCCCGCCACCGGGGCCCGCCTCCTCCACCACCCAGGCCCCGGGCAGGCCGCTCCGGCCGAGGCGGCCGGCCAGCCCCTGGGCCTCGTCGCGGCTCTGAAACTCCCCCACCCGGACTTGGTGGGTCTGGGTGGCGGCGTTCCAAGCGACCGTGGGGGCGATCCCCAGCGTCTCCTGCACGCGCTGCGCGATGGCCCGGGCCCCGCTCTCGCTGGCTAGGCTCACCACCTGCACGCGGAAGCGACGCGGGGGCGCCGCCGCGCGGGAGGCGGCCATGAAAGTGGCGCGGGGTAGATGGCTCTTTCGACCCCCCTCGCCTTGGTGGGCGGCGGTCCAGATCACAACCCCGGACTCCGCGCCGATGGAGACCCGCGACACCTCGGAGAGGATGCCCACCCGGATGACCGGCAGCGGCACGGAGGCGTCGGGGGGCAGGGCGGGGGGAACGGGTGGAGCGGGCGCTCCCCGGGGAGGGACCGTGCGGCAGCTGGCTGCCGTCATCCAAGCCGCGATGACGGCGCCGGCCAAGGCCGCGCCGCGAGTGCCCAGGGCGGCTCTACGACTCACGATCCGTGCGGCCCTTCGTTGTAGAAGAAGCTCACCTGTATCGTGACGCTCGCCGGTCCGTAGTCCGAGGGCAGAGCCAGGAAGCGGCTGCCTTGGAGGGCGTTCTGGGCGGCCCGATCCATGGCAGGGGTGCCCGAAGACTTGAGCATCCGTAATGCGGAGAGGCTACCGTCCCTCTCGACCGTGAACTCGAAGTCCACGTGACCCTTGAAGCCCATGAGCGCGGGCTGGGGCACGATCCAGTTCCGGTAGACCTCGTTCTTGAAGTGGTTGATCCAGAGCGTGAAGTCCGCCCCTTGGGGGTCGAAGAACAACCCGCCCAGGTTCTGCCCCCCCGTCCCCGTCGGGATCCCCAGGCGGGCCTCCCGGTCCAGTCGCCTTTCCACGTTCTCGATGGCGGAGTTGATGGACGGCCCCAGGGACCCCGGCCGGGCCTTCGATCCCTCGCTTCCACGGGTCAGCTCGCTGCCGAGCCCAGGGGGGACACGCAGGCCCTCTCGACCCGGGACTTGGGGAGAAGGAGCCCCGGCGTCGGCCGTTTTGGGGAGCGGGCTCGCGGGAGCGGAGGGCGCCGGGGTCTGCTGGGCATCCGGCCGACCCTTCGGGGCCTTGGTCAGGTCATCTTCGCGGCGGAGTATGAGCGGGCCCTTCGTTCGCACATCGGTCGGGGGGCCAATGCTGATCCGGTCCTTGGCCCGGGGGTCGGGAGGCTTGGCGGGGGCCGGGGTCGCCATGGGCCGAGGCTCCCGCCGCCGCATGGGAACCAGCCGCCGCAAGACCTCTTGGGGGGGCAGGAAGACGGCTTCCTTGCGCTCCAGCGTGGCCGGATCGGGGGGTTCGACTGTTCGGGCCGTTGGGACCCGGCTCACAAGCATCATTAGGATCGTCAGGTGAACGATCGCCGAGACTAGGAAGCCCTGCCGTTGGTTGAAAGGCCCCACTAGCTCCACCACCTCGCAAAACGACCCTTGATCATAGCATAGACCGTCGCCACGGCCGCAGCGTTGACCACAAGATATTGTGGCATTCCCGCCGCTGCCACGATTACTCGTGTAGTTTCAGCGACGTACGGCGTCGGTCTCGGCCATTCGAGCCAGGATCGAATGGGCCAGCGCCAGGGCCCGCCGACCGTCCCCACCCGTCACCACGGGCTGAGAGCGCCTCAAGACCGCCTCCAGGAAGGCCTCGTCTTGCCGCCGCAGCGGCTCCTCCTCGGGGGCACTCGTCCTTTCCGCGCTGATCTCGGGCCTCCCGTCCGCCCCCTGTGTCAGACGGCAGACCTGGGCCTCTCGGCCGGCAAAATCGACGGAAACGTAGGTCCGGGGTGAGAAAACCCGGAATTTCCGCACCTTGTCCATGGAGACACGGCTCGCGGTCAGGTTGGCGATCAGTCCGGAGGCGAAACGCAAGCGGGCGTTAGCAATGTCCACCTTCGGGGTCAGCACCGGGACCCCCACCGCGTCCACCTGGAGCGCCTCCGAACCGTCGAGGGCGAGGACGATATCGAGGTCGTGAATCATGAGGTCCAGCACCACGTCGATGTCGAGGCTGCGGGGGGAGAAGGAGGCGAGGCGATGGACCTCGATGAACCGTGGTTCCGCCACCGTGGCCAGGAGGACATCGGTGGCGGGGTTGAAGCGCTCGATGTGGCCGACCTGGAGCACTGCCTGGCGGTCCTCGGCGAGCCGGATGAGGTCGTCCGCCTCCGCCAGGGTGACCGTCATGGGCTTCTCCACCAGCACGTCCTTGCCGGCTTCGAGAAGAGCCCGGACCACGCCATGATGTTCCACGGTGGGCACGGCCACCGTGGCCGCGTCCACCTCCGGGAGCATCTCGTCCAGGCCGTCGAAGGCCCGGCATCCGTAGAGGCGGGCCACCTCCGCCGAGCGCGGGCTATCCGCGTCGTAAACCCCGACCAGCCGCGCCCCGGGCAGGCTGTGGTAGACCCGTGCGTGCTGCTTGCCGAGAGCACCCACCCCGACCACCCCCACCCGCACCACGCGCTCAGTCATGGGCGGGCGGCTCGTCGAGGGCACCCATGCCCCAGACCGTCAATCCGTGGCGGTTGGCCTCGGTCAGAAACTCGGTCCGGTCGATCAGCAGCGTCTTCCCCGCCTCCACCGCGAGCGTGCGCGCTCCCGATTCGCGCATGGCCTCGAGCGTGCCCCCCCCCACGACGGGCACGTCGAAGCGCATGTCCTGCTTCGGCTTGGCCACCTTGACTACCGTCGTGCCGGGCCCCGCGATCCGGCCCGCCCGACGGATCACGTCGTCGGTCCCCTCCATGGCCTCCAGGGCCACCGCTGCCCGGTCCTTGACCACGACCGTCTGCCCGAGGTCGAGCCTGGCAAGGGCCCTCGCCACTTGGCAGCCGTACGCGATATCCTTGCGCTCCTCCCGCGAGGGAGCCCGACGGGTCATGGCCCCCACCTCGGCCAGCTGGTCCTGCAAGAAGAGGGTGGAGGGGAGGAGCGTGATCCCCTCTCGGGCTAGGGCCTCGACCACGCCCCCGATCAGGCTGTCCGTGTTCTTGAGGGCGAGTCGGCCCAGGACCCCCATCAGTTTCAGGTCGGGGACGATGTCCGCGAAGATCTGCCGGTGCTTCACCTGGCCGGCCATCACCGCCTCCACCGCCCCCCCCGACCGCAGGGCCTCGATGCAGCGGCCGAGCTGGCCGAGGCCCACCCAGTGGATCTCGTCCACCGCCTGGGCCAGCTCGGGGGACGCCTCCTCGCGGATGGCCACCGCCACCACCCGTCGTCCGGCCTGCCGGGCCCCCGCGGCCACCAGGAAGGGGAAGCGCCCGTTGCCTGCGATCAGCCCCAGGGGCGGCGGTGCGCTGCTCTCGGCTACCGTCACGGCTCTTCGGCCACACCGCGGCGGCGCCGCCGCTTCAGGATCACCCCCCGCGCGGAGGATCGGATGAACTCTATGATTTGCCGGACTTCGGGTGTGGAGGGGCCTTCGCTCGTCAGTCGATCCAGGGCGGCCGAGGTGTTGAGCTGGCTCTGAAGGAGCAGACGGTAGGCCTGGCGGATGGCGTCCATGGCCTCCCGGCTGAAGCCGCGCCGGGTCAGGCCCACGATGTTGATCCCGTAGATGCGGGCCCGGTTGCCCACCGTCTTGGAGTAGGGCAGCACGTCCTTGGTGACCACGGTGTAGCCGCCCACGAAGGCGTGGGTCCCCACGCGGCAGAACTGGTGGACGCCGGAGAAGGCCCCGATGGTGACCCAGTCCTGGACCTCGACGTGACCGGCGAGGGTGGCGGCGTTGGCGAAGATGGTGTGGCTGCCCACCTGGCAGTCGTGGGCCACGTGGACCTCGGTCATGAACAGATTGCCGGAGCCGATGCGGGTCACCATGCCCCCGCCCGCGGTCCCCCGGTGCACGGTCACGAACTCGCGGAAGGTGTTGCCGTCCCCGATCACCAGGCGGGACGCCTCGCCCTGGTATTTCAGGTCCTGGGGGGCGAGACCGATCGAGGAGAAGGGGTAGAGGTGGTTGCCCGCGCCCAGGGTGGTATCGCCCCCCACCACCACGTGGGAGTCCAGGGCCGTGCCCCGCCCCAGCCGGACTCCCGGCCCCACCACGCAGTACGGGCCCACCGTCACTCCTGGCTCCAGGACCGCCCCCGGCGCGACCCGGGCCGTCTCGTCGATCTCGGGGGAGGCGAGGGTCGTCACCTGAAGCAGCAGCCGCGCCTCCGCCACCCGGTGCTCCCCCGCCCGGACCTCACCCCGGAATCGGCAGAGCGGGCCGCGCCGGTGCAGCAACCGGACCTCCAGCTGGAGCTGGTCGCCGGGGGTCACCGTCCGCCGGAACTTCGCTTCGTCGATCCCCACCACCTGGATCTGGACCCGCCCGGGGTCGGGGGACGCCCTCAGGAGCCAGATGCCCGCGGCCTGGGCGAGGCTCTCCATGAGCAGGACCCCGGGCATCACGGGCGCGCCCGGAAAGTGGCCCGCGAAAAAATCCTCGGAGCCGGTCACGTTCTTGGTCGCAACCAGACCCGCCGCGTCGTGCTCGAGGATGCGGTCCACGAGCACGAACGGGTACTGGCTCGGGATCTGCCGGACGAGACGGCCGATGTCGATCGTGGCCATGGCGAGTGCGCTCCCCGGGGGGTCCCCGGGGAGCAGATACGCTCCCCTCTTAGGCCCCGACCACGGCCCTCCCCCCTCGCGGGGAGTTCAGGGCTTGGGGGCGGGGCTCGGAGACGGCTTCGGCGGCGCGGGCACGGCCGGCTTCGGGGCCGGGGGCTTGCCGGCGGCGGCCTTGGCCGCCTTCTCCGCATCGTCCGCCTTCACGATCACGTCCCGGGAGATGTCGTAGTCGCGATTCACGGTTAGGGTCACCTGCCCGTCGAGCAGGATGTCGATCCCCTTTTCCTTGGCCACCGACTCGATGTGGGGCTTCATCTTGATCTGGAACTCGTTGTTCAGGGCCTGGGCCTGCTGCTGGGCACGTTCCCGCATTCGCTGAAGCTCGGCCTGGCCGTCCTCCAGGAAGGCCTGCCGATCCCGGGTCTTCTTGACGATCTCCTGCCTCTTCTTCTCCACCGCCTCCGGGCTCAGGACGGATCCCTGTTTGTCCAGCTCGTCTTGCAGGGCCTTGACGGCGGCGTCCATCTTCTGGAGCTCGGACTGCTTCTTGGTCCCCTCGGCGTCGATCTCGCTCTTCAGGGCCTCCAGTTGGGCTGCGTACCCCTTGCCGAGCAGGCTCTCGCTGGAGACTCGTGCCATGTCGATCACGGCAATGCGGGGAGCCTTCGCCTCTGCCCGCGCGGGGGCGGGGGGGGCAGCCTCCTGGGCTAGGAGGCAGGGGGTGGCCGCACCGAGGGCGAGGGCGGCAATGACCGTCTTGCTCATGTCTTCTCCTTGGGAAGGTTATCTTTAGAAGGTGGTGCCGACGGAAAACTTGAAAGTCGACTTCGGCTGGAACGAGTCTCGGTTCGGGTTGAAGGCGTAGATCAGGCGGAAGGGCACGTTGAGCACGGGCATGATGAAGCGCATTTCCACGCCCGTCGAGGTGCGCAGCTGGCTGAAGCGGATGGGGTCCCCTTCCAAGAAGGTCTGACCGGCGTCATAAAAGAGCACCCCCCGGAGGGGGCCCACGATGTCCACGTAGTACTCGGCGTTGAACAGAATGAACTTGGTCCCCCCCAGGGCCCGGCCACTCGAGTCCACCGGTCCCACGGTGCGGATGTCGTAGCCGCGGATCTGGTTCTCTCCCCCCAGGAAGTAGCGCTGGTAGAGAGGCAGGATGGTGGTGGCCCCGAACGGAATCACGAAGGCCGCCTCCCCCCGCACGCCGAGGGCGGTCCGTTTGGTCAGTCGGAAGTACTTGATGGTCTCGAGGCTGGGCCGGTAGAAGCTCACCGTGCCCCCGAGAGCGCCTCCCGTGAGCTGGAAGGTCCCCGTCACCTTGGCGCCGCTGTGGGGAGTGTACGGGTTGTCCACGGTGCTATAGACGAGGCTGGGGGTGATGGTGCTCTCCTGGCGCTCGCCCGTTCCCCCGAAGAAGGTGGGGTCGAAGACGGGTCCGGTGGAGAGCAGGCTGCTGGTGCCGGTCGCGGGCTGGAAACCCGCGATGTTGATGATCTGGTACGAATAGCTCATGAACAGCCTAGACCAGCGGCCGACGGGAATGCCCCCCGTCACGCTGCCCCCGGTGTTCTCCTGGGTGTACCCGGCCACGTTGACGAAGCTCTGGTAGGTGAGCTTGCGCTTGAAGAGCTCGATGCCGGCGGTGATGGGGCGGTCGAAGAGGTAAGGCTCGGTGACGCTGATGGAGTAGTTCTTGGTGCGCGCCCCCGTCTGCGCGCCCAGGGAGAGCGTCTCCCCCGCGCCCAGGAAGTTGGCGGTGGAGAAGGAGGCGTTGATGAAGAAGCCCTCCAGCCCGCTCACCCCTCCCCCGAACGTGAACTGGTTCCGGTTCTGCTCTTCCACTTTGAACGTGATGTCCAGCTTGTCGTCGCCTTTCCCGCTGGGCGCCAGCTGGGGGGCCCCTTCCATGGGCTTGAAGTAGCCGAGCTGGTTGATGCGACGGATGGAGAGCTTGAGGGCCTCGGTGTTGAACACGTCCCCTTCGTTGATGAACACCTCGCGCCGGATCACCTTGTCGCGGGTGGTGTCGTTTCCGGTGAAGTGAATCTGGCCGACATAGTACCGCTTGTCTTCCTCCATGCTGAGGGTGACGTCCACCACCTTCTTCTCGGGGTCGGGCTTGCGCTTGGTGCCGCCCGTCCACTGGAAGTAGCCCAGGCTGCCGTAGATGTCGCGCAGCTTGTCGTAGCCCTTCTTGAGCCGGGACTCGTTGTAGACCTCGCCCGTCTCCAGCTTGAAGAGGGGGCGCACGAACTCCTCCTTGAGCACGGTCAGCCCCTCGAACTTGATCTCTCCCACCCGGTACTGATCGCCCTCGGTGACGGGGATGGTCAGGCGCTGCCACTTCCGGGGCTTCTTGGGAGAGGACCCCTTGTCGTCGAAGTAGGCGATGACGGGGTTGCCGATGCGGGCGGTAACGTAGCCGTGGTTCAGGTAGAAGTCCTCCAGCCGGCCCTGGTCCCCCCGCGGGTCCTCGGAACCCCCCGACCACTTGTCCTCGGTGTAGGTGGTCTTGCCGCCCAGCCAGCTCAAGTTCCAGAACCCGGCCTCCTTGATCTTATTCATCTGGTGCTTGAGAGCGGCCGAGGAGAAGACCGTGTTCCCCTCGAACACGATCTCCTTGATCTTGGCCTTGGGCCCGTCGTCGATGATGAAGGAGACCTGGTATCCGGATCCCCCCACGACCTTGGCGTCGTGCTTCACGGTCGCGAAGGGACGCCCCTTCTCCTGAAGCATCTCGCGGATGATCGCCTCCACCTTGCGGGCCTTGGCCAGGTCGTAGAACGTGTCCAGGCGGAGCTGGGCGTCCCTCTTTTTCAGCTCGTCCTCGATGTTGGAGTTCGTCAATTCCTTGCTGCCGCGGAAGTCCACGATCTGGATGCGCTTGCGCTCGTTCAGATTGAAGAGAATGATCTTCCCCTTCTGCCCGTCGCGCACCTCCAGGGTCAGGTCCTCCAGGAAACCCGTCTCCCATAGGCGCCGGAAATCGTCCTTCAGCCGCCGCTCGTCGTAACGATCCCCCGGCTTGGTGGTTACGTAGAAGAGCAGGGTCTCCCGCTGAAGGTACTGGTTCCCCTGGACCTCGATGTTCTCCACCACCGGCGCCTCGGCCTCCTCCTGCGCCCCCGCTGGCACGCCCCCCAGCAGGTAGCCGGCCAGGAGCAGGCCGGGGACCGCTCCCGCCCGAGCCCGCATCATGAGGATAGGGCCCCTCCGCGCTCGTCCTGCTCGTACCAGAGCGTTCCCTCCCGCACCGCGATGGAGATGGGCCGCCCGGTGCGGATCTGGCCCCGGATGAAGGCCTCGGAGAGAGCGTCCTCGATGTGACGCTGGATGGCACGCCGGAGCGGGCGCGCGCCGTAGGAGCGGTCGGATAGGGTCTTGGCCAGGAGCCACTCCACCGCCTCGTCCCGGATGGAGATCACGATCGCCTTCTCCTTCAGGTTGGCGTTGAGCTGCTCCACGAGCAGGCGGGTGATGCGGATCAAATCCTGGTCGGTGAGGGCGTCGAAGATGATGATCTCGTCGATGCGGTTGATGAACTCGGGGTTGAAGGTGCGCTTCACCTCGCCCATCACCATCTCGTTGATGCCCTTCTCCGTGTCCTTGGCCTCCCCGGAGGAGAAGCCCATTCGCCCCTTCTTCTCGATGAAACGGGCGCCGATGTTGGAGGTCATGATGATGATCGAGTTCTTGAAGTCGATGGTGTTACCCAGGCCGTCCGTCAGGTGACCGTCCTCGAAGACCTGGAGGAGTACGTTGAACACGTCGGGGTGGGCCTTCTCGATCTCGTCCAGGAGCACCACCGAATACGGGTTGCGCTTCACCCGTTCCGTGAGCTGTCCTCCCTCCTCGTGGCCCACATAGCCGGGAGGGGAGCCGATCAGCTTGGAGACCGAGTGCTTCTCCATGTACTCCGACATGTCGAAGCGCACCAGGCTGCGCTCGCTCCCGAAGAGGAAGGCCCCCAAGCTGCGCGCCACCTCCGTTTTCCCCACCCCGGTGGGGCCCAGGAACATGAAGGAGCCCACCGGGCGGTTGGGGTTCTTGAGCCCGGCCCTCGTGCGCCGGATGGCCCGGGCCAGGGCGCTGATCGCGCTCTCCTGGGACACGATCCGCCGGTGCAGCTCCTCTTCCATGCGCAGGAGCTTCTCCGACTCCTCCTCTTTGATGGCGGTGATCGGTATCCCCGTCCACTTGGAGACCACCTCGTCGATGTCGGCCTTGGTGACCTCGTGCCCCCCCGGCCCCCCCATGTCCCAGTGCTCGCGCACGATGTGCAGGTTCTCCCGCTGGGCCCCTTCCTCGTCCCGGAAGAAGGCGCCGCGCTCCAAGGATTCGCTGCGGTCCACCACCACCCGGATCTTGCGCGAGAACTCCGGGGTCTCCTCGGGCACGGCCACGTCCCGGAGCTTCACCCGGCTCCCCGCCTCGTCCAAAAGGTCGATGGCCTTGTCGGGGAGGAAGCGGTCGGTGATGTAGCGGCTGGACTGGTACACCGCCGCCTCCAGGGCCTCTTCGCGGTAGCTCACGTGGTGGAACTTCTCGTAGCGATCCTTGATCCCGCGCAGGATCTGGACCGTCTCCTCCTCCGTGGGCGAGGCCACCTTCACCGCTTGGAAGCGGCGCTCCAGGGACCGGTCCTTCTCGATGTATTTGCGGTACTCGCCGGGGGTGGTGGCACCGATGCACTGGATCTCCCCCCGGGAGAGAGCGGGCTTCAGGATGTTGGCCGCGTCCAGGCTCCCCTCCGCGGAGCCCGCACCCACCAGGGTGTGGAGCTCGTCGATGAAGATCACGATGTTGTGGCTCTCCGTCAGCTCCCGCATGATGGTCTTCAGCCGCTCCTCGAACTGCCCGCGGTACTTTGTCCCCGCCACGATGAGGGAGATGTCCAGGGCCAGGATGCGTTTCTCCGCCAGGTAGACGGGCACGTCGCCCTGGACGATCTTGTTGGCCAAGCCCTCCACGAGGGCGGTCTTGCCCACCCCCGGCTCCCCGATGAGAACGGGGTTGTTGCGGGTGCGCCGGCAGAGCACCTGCACGATGCGGCTGAGCTCGTCGTCGCGCCCGACCAGGGGGTCGAGGCTGGCCCGGGCCGCCGCCTCCGTGAGGTCGCGCGAGAACTCCGACAGGAGGGGAGTCTCCTTGGTCTTGCCGACGTTGGCCTTCTCGTTCAGGAGCTGAACGATGTCCTCGCGGACGGCGGACAGCCGCATCCCTTTCTCGGCCAGGATGCCCGCGGCCACGCTCTTCTCTTCCCGCATGAGGCCGAGCAGGATGTGCTCGGTCCCGATGTAGTTGTGGAGCATGCGCTCCGCCTCCTCGGAGCCGTAGCCGAGGACACGCTTGGACTCCGGGGAGAGGGGGATGTCGACCGAAGTCGACACCTTGTCCCGGTAGAGGGCGCGTCCCTCGATCTCCTTCCGGATGCTCTCCATGGAGAGATGGCTCTTGCTGAAGATGCGGGAGGTGAGGCCCTTGCCCTCGCGGATCAGGCCCAGGAGGAGATGCTCCGTCTCGATGGAGCTGCTGCCCAGCTGGCTGGCTTCGTAGCGGGCGAAGAAGATCACCCGCCGCGCTCGCTCGGTATAGCGCTCGAACATCACTCCCCATCCCGGGCCGCACCCCGGCTCACCTGGGTGGAGGGCGACCCTCGACCGGCGGATGGCGCCGGCCGCGATCAGGACCGATGATAGCCCAAAACCCCCCAAACGCCGTCAGGGAGATCGGCCACGCTCTCAGGCGGGAACGAGCGCCCCTCCCTCCAGATGTAGGGTGCGGTCGCAGGCTGCTGCCAAGCGCTCGTTGTGTGTGACCACCACGACCGTGATTCCCTTCTCCCGGTTAAGACGCCGCAGCATCTCATGGAGTCGGTCCCCGGTCTGCCGATCGAGGTTGCCGGTGGGCTCGTCAGCCAGGAGGGCGCGGGGCGAGCGGGCGAGGGCCCGGGCCACCGCCACCCGCTGCTGTTCTCCCCCGGAGAGCGCCCCCGGCCGATGGTGGGCCCGCTCCGGGAGGCCCAGCTCGGCCAGGAGGCCGGCCGCCCTTTCCCGCGCCTCCCGCGCCCCCACCCGCCCGATGAGGAGGGGCATCATGATGTTCTCGAGGGCACTAAACTCGGGGAGCAGGTGGTGGAACTGAAAGACAAACCCCAGGGCCTGGTTCCGGAACTCACGCAGCCGAACCTCGGGCAGGGCCAGCACCTCCTCGCCATCAAACGCGATCCTCCCTCCCTCCGGACGGTCTAGGGTTCCGAGCACGTGCAGGAGGGTGGACTTGCCCACCCCCGAGGTACCCGTGATGGCGAGCATCTCCCCCCGGGGGACCACGAGGTCCAGCCCCTGGAGCACGGGCAGGTAGCCCGCGGGCGTCCAGTAGCCCTTGACCACGCCCTCGGCGACGATGAGATTCTCGCCCACGGTCAGAGGAGACCCCCCGCTCTGCGGCCCCCCGGCCGGTCCGGCAAGAGGGAAGCCCCCCTTCGCGTCAAGCTGTCTTCCTCATTATTCGTTCCGCAGGGCTTCCGCGGGGTCGAGGCGGGCGGCCCCCCGGGCGGGATGGAGAGTGGCCAGGAAGCAGACGAGGATGGCGCCCCCCACCACAATGGCGGCGTCCCCGGGCAGCAGATGAAAGGGCACGTAGGAGATCTGGTAGACGTCCTCCGGGATGCGAATGAGGCGATAGCGATCCAGGATGCGGCAGGTCCCCCAGCCCAGAAGAGCTCCCGTGGCCGTACCCACCGCCCCGATCACCGTCCCCTGGAGCATGAAGATCCGCATTACCGCCCCCCGCGAGGCCCCCATGGAGACGAGGATGGCGATGTCCTTGTGCTTTTCCATCACCATGAGGATCAAGGTGGCCACGATGTTGAGGGCGGCCACCATCACGATGAGACCGATGGTGATGGCGATGGCCGTCTTCTCGAGCCAGAGGGCGGAGAAGAGGCTCCGGTTCATCTCGATCCAATCGGTCTTGGTGTAGCCCTCCCCCAGGTGGGCCAGAATGGCCCGGCCCGCGGCCTTGACCTCGAAGATGTTCGCAATCCTCACCTCGACCAGGCTCGCCCGGCCGGGCTTGTCGAAGAGCCGCTGGGCGACGGATAGCGGCAGATAGGCCCAGGCGGAGTCGAACTCGTAGAGGCCGCTGCGCACCGTGCCCGCCACCCGCAGCTTGGCCACCCGCGGCAGCACGCCCATGGGGGAGAGCCGCCCCTGGGGCGAAGTGGCCGTGACCACGTCCCCCACCCCCACCCCCAGGTTGGCGGCCAGATCCCGGCCGAGCAGGATGGGGCCGATGCCCTCCCCGGGGCCCTCCAGGGGCGCCAGGCTACCCTCCTCGATCTGCCCCGGCAGGTCGGTGACCGTGCGCTCCGACGCGGGAACGATCCCCTTCAGGGTGGCCACCGCGGAGCCGGCGGGGCTGGTGAGGAGCCCCTTGCCGTAAAGGGCGGGGGCCGAGCCCAGGACCCCGGGCACCTGCCGCACCGCCTCCACCACTTCCGCGTAGTTCTCGAAGGCGTCGCTACGCTTCGGGAAGATGCTCAGGTGGGCGGTCGAACCCAAGATCTTGGCCCGAATCTCGGCTTGCAGCCCGGTCATGAGCCCGAGGGAGATCATGAGGGCCATCACGCCCACCACCACCCCCAGGATGGAGATCGCGGAGATGACGGAGATGAAGGCCTGCTTCCGTCGGGCGGTCAGGTAACGCAGGGCGATGCGCAGCTCGAAGGGCATCAGTGCCCCCCATCCCCGCGCGCCGCGACGCCCTGGAGTGAAATAGTAGAGAGGACTCTCCGCCTCATGCCTTACCGGTCACTTCTCCGGTTTCGCGGCGGGCGTCTCCGCACCCCGGCCCCGCTCCGGGCGCATGTGGGGGAAGAGGATCACGTCGCGAATGGAGGGGGAATCGGTGAGGAGCATGGCCAAGCGGTCGATGCCCACCCCGCAGCCGCCGGTGGGGGGCAGGCCGTAGCCGAGGGCGCGGATGTAGTCCTCGTCCATGACGTGGGCCTCGGCGTCGCCCCGCTCCCGCTCCCGGATCTGTTCTAGGAAGCGGGCCCGCTGTTCGAGGGGGTCGTTCAGCTCCGAGAAGCCGTTCGCCAGCTCCATCCCCGCCGCGAAGAGCTCGAAGCGGTCGGCCACCTGCGGGTCGTCGGCCCGCGCCTTGGAGAGCGGCGAGACCTCCACTGGGTAATCGACGATGAAGGTGGGCTCCCAGAGGGACCCCTCCACAAAATCCTCGAAGAGGCGAAGGATCCGTTTGCCATGGGAAAGACCCGGGTAGGCGTCGACCGCGACTTTGTGCCTCTCCCCGAAGGCCCGGAACGCGGGGCTGGCCAGGAACGCCTGGAGCTCGGTGGGGGCCCCGAGGGCTTCCGGTCGGAAGCCCAAGCCGGCTTCCCCGCGGAGGACACGCGCGATGCTGTCCGCCATGCGCAGCTTGGCGAAGGGCAAGGAGAGGGAGACCTCGCGCCCTTTGTAGACGACGGGCTCCTCCCCGCACACCCGCCGCGCGGCCGCGGCGATGAGGGACTCCGTGGTCTCGATCACGTCCCGACAGTCGAAGTAGGCGGTGTAGAACTCCAGCATCGTGAACTCGGGGTTGTGCATGGACGACACCCCCTCGTTCCGGAAGTTCCGGTTGATCTCGTAGACCCGCTCCAGGCCTCCAACCACCAGGCGCTTCAGGTACAGCTCGGGGGCGATGCGCAGATACAGGTCGAGGTCGAGGGCGTTGTGGTGGGTCACGAAGGGTCGGGCCAGGGCGCCCCCCGCCACCGGCTGCATCATGGGGGTCTCGACCTCGACGTAGCCGCGCCCGTCCAGGAAGCGACGGATCTCGGACACCATGGCGCTCCGGGACAGGAACACCTTGCGGACCTCAGGGTTGGCCATGAGGTCCGCGTAGCGCTGGCGGTAGCGGATCTCGGTGTCGGAAAGGCCGTGCCACTTCTCGGGCGGCGGCAAGAGGGCCTTGGCCAGGAAAGTGAGCTCGCGGGCCTCGACGGAGAGCTCCCCTTTGCGGGTGCGCATGACCGTGCCCGAAGCCCCCACGAAGTCCCCCAGATCCAGGAGGTCGAAGAGCCGGTAGCCGGCCTCCCCCACCTCGTCCAGGCGGACATAGATCTGGAGCGAGGAAAGGCCGTCGGAGAGGGTGGCGAAGGAGGCCTTGCCGTGGCCCCGCTTGGTCAGCACTCGACCCGCGATGCGCACCGTGAGCCCGAGGGCCTGGAGCTGTTCCAGGCTCTTATCGCCGTGGGCGGCCACGATCTCTCCCAGGCGGTGGGTGCGTTCGAAGCGAGTCGGATAGGGATTGACGCCCAGCGCACGCAGAGTGGCCAGCTTCTCCAGACGCTGGGCGGACTCGCCGGGCCAGCCCGGCACCGGCGGCTCCGGCTCTCCCCTTTCGTCGCTCATACCCCGGGTGTCTCCTTGACGCGCGCGGTCTCCGCGGGCGGCCGCACGCGGCGCCGGATGGCGTCGAGCACGCCGTTCACGAAGGCCGGGGAGTCCGCCTCCCCGAACCGCTTGGCCATCTCCACCGCCTCGTCCAGGATCACGGCCGCGGGCGTGGCCGGCTCGCACAGGAGCTCGTAGACCCCCAGGCGCAGAATGTTCCGGTCCACGGCCGCGATACGGTCGAAGCGCCAGTTGAGGGCGGCGCCCGCGATGGCTTCGTCGATCCGCGCCTGTTCCGCTTGCGCCCCCCGGGCCAGCCGTTCCGCCGCCTCCCGGGTCTCGTCGGTGGTGGTGCGCACCTTCCAAAACAACTCCGCCACCCGCTCCATGGGGTCGCGGGTGAGGTCCCACTGATACAGCATCTGCAGGGCGCACTCCCGGGCTTTCGTTCGTCTACCCACGCCGCCCCCCCAGCCCGCGCAGCACATGGACCATGGCCACCGCGGCCCGGGCCGCCTCCGCCCCTTTGTTCCCCGCCCCGGAGCCGGAGCGAGCCCGAGCCTGGGCCTCGTCGGCCACCGTCAGCACCCCGAAGCCCACGGGCACGCCCGTCTCCCGAGCCACCGCCGCCAGCCCGGCCGCTGCTTCCCGGGCGATGTGCGCATAGTGGTCGGTCACTCCCCGGATCACCGCCCCCAAGGCCACCACCGCGTCGAAGCGCCCCGAGGCCGCGGCGGCACGCGCGGCCAACGGCAGCTCGAAGGCCCCGGGCACGTTCACCACCGTCACCGCCTCCGCCGCCGCGCCCATCTCCAGAAGAGCGGCCTGGGCCCCCTGCAGGAGGCCCTCCCCGATAGCGGCGTTGAAAGTCGAGCGCACGACGGCCACCCGGAGGCCCCGCGCATCCGGCCGCTCCTGAGGGGCTTGCTTCACTTGCCCTGGAACTTGGCCGCGCGCTTTTCCAGGAAGGCCCGGGTGCCCTCCTTCATGTCCTCGGTGGTGCAGATCAGGCCGAAGAGCGTGGCCTCCAGGTACTGTGCCTCCGCGAAGGGCATCTCGAGGCCGGCCCGGACCGCCTGCATGGTGAAGCGCAGGGAGAGCGGGCCGTTGGCGAGCATCTTGCGGAGCAGCGCCTCCGATTCCGCCAGGAGCCGGTCCTTGGGCACCACGCGGTTCACGAGGCCGATGCGGTGGGCCTCCTGGGCATCGATGGGCTCGCCCGTCAGCAGCATCTCGAGCGCGCGTCCCTTCCCCACCAGCCGGGCGAGGCGCTGGGTGCCCGCGTAGCCGCACATGAGCCCCAGCTTCACCTCCGGCGTGCCGAGGCGCGCGCCCTCCGCGGCCACCCGGACATGACAGGCCATGGCCAGCTCGCAGCCCCCGCCTAGGGCGAAGCCGTTGACCGCGGCCACGACCGGCTTACCCAGGTTCTCGATCCGGTCCAGGGTCGCCTGGCCGCGCCGCGAGCGCTCCTGTCCGTCCACCGGACGCTGGGTGGCCAGCTCCGAGATGTCGGCCCCCGCCACGAACGCCTTCTCCCCCGCCCCCGTGAGGATGACGCCGCGGACTTCGGGATCCGTGCCGAGGGCAGCGAAGGCCGCGTCCAGTTCGGCCATGGTCTCATCGTTGAGCGCGTTCAGCTTGTCGGGCCGGTTGACGGTCAAGACCGCCACCCCCTCCCGCTTCTCCACCCGCAAGTTCCGGTAGTCCATGCTCACACCAAGCCCGCCACCGGCCGGGGCGGTTCCTGGGAGTAGTCGTAGAAGCCCCGCCCCGACTTCTTGCCCAGCATTCCCGCCTGCACCATTCGCTTCAGGAGGGGGGGTGGGGCGAACCGCTTCTCGCGGAACTCGTCGAACATGATGTCGGCGATATAGTAGGTGGTGTCCAGGCCCACGAAGTCGAGGAGGGTGAGCGGCCCCATGGGGTGACCGCAGCCCAGCCGCATCCCCTCGTCGATGTCGGCGGTGGAGCCCACCCCCTCCTCGAGCGCGCGCACCGCATCCAGCAGGTAGGGAACGAGGAGGCGGTTCACGATGAAGCCCGTGCGGTCCGCGGCCCGGATGGGCGTCTTCCCGAGCCGCTGGGCGAAGGCGAAGGCGGCCTCGACGGTGGGGGCGGAGGTGAGGGGGGAGCGAACCACCTCCACCAGCCTCATGAGGGGCACGGGGTTGAAGAAATGCAGGCCCACGAAGCGGTCGGCCCGCCCGGATGCGGCCGCCATCTCCGTGATGGAGAGCGAGGAGGTGTTGGAGGCGAACAGGGTCGAGGGGGGGCAGACCTTGTGGAGAGCCTGATAGACCTCGCGCTTGGCCTCCAGGCTCTCCACCACCGCCTCCACCACGAAGTCGCAGCCGGCCAGCCGTTCGAGGGCGGTCGTCCCCTCCAGGCGTCCCCGCACTTCCTGCGCGCGCTCGGGCGTGAGCTTGCCCTTGTCCACGCCTTTCTTCAGGAAGGACTCGATCCGGCCCAGGCCCTTTCCGAGAAGCTCCTCCGAGACCTCGCGGACGACCACCTTGAACCCCGCCTCCGCGCAGACCTGCGCGATGCCCGAGCCCATGAGTCCGCAGCCGACCACCCCGACGGTTCTTATTTCCATTGTCCTTGTCGCTCGCCGCCCGAGGGGGAGCGCTCGCTTACGGCTCGTTCTGGATGATCATGGCGATGCCCTGTCCGCCGCCGATGCAGGCGGTGGCCAGGCCGTACTTCGCCTTCCGCCGTTTGAGCTCCAGGGCCAGGGTCAAGAGCAACCGCGTCCCTGTGGCCCCCAGCGGATGCCCGAGGGCGATCGCTCCTCCGTTCACGTTGGTTCGCGCGCGCTCGAGCCCCAGCTCTTTCTCCACCGCCAGGTACTGGCCGGCGAAGGCCTCGTTGACCTCCACGAGATCGATGTCCCGGAGGGAGAGGCCGGCCGCTTCCAGGGCCCGGCGGGAGGCGGGGACGGGCCCGATGCCCATGATGTCCGGGGGCACCCCGGCCATTCCCCAGGACACGACGCGGGCGAGGGGTCTCCGGCCCCGGCGCTCCGCTTCCTCCTCGCTCGCGATCACGAGCGCGGCCGCCCCGTCCACGATCCCGCTCGCGTTCCCCGCGGTCACGAAGCCGTCCTTGCCGAAAGCGGGCCTCAGCGCGGCCAGTCCTTCGAGCGTGGTCGAGGGCCGCAGGTGGTCGTCGGCCTCCACCCGCCGCGTCTTCTTCCCCTCCCGAACCTCGACGCCCACGATCTCCTCCCGGAAGACCCCCCGTTCCGCCGCCCCCGCCGCCGCCTTCTGGCTGCGCAGGGCGTAGGCGTCCATGGCCTCGCGGTCGATCCCGTGCTGGCGGGCCAGCTTGTCCGAGGTTTCGGCCATGTAAAGGCCGCAGCGGGTGTCGAAGAGGGCGACCATCAGGCTGTCCTCGAGCTTGCCTTCCCCGAGGCGGAGGCCGGCGCGGGCGCCCCGGATCACGTGCGGAGCCTGGGTCATGTTCTCCATGCCCCCGGCCAGGACCACACCCGCCTCCCCTAGGCGGATCATCTGCGCGGCCGAGACCACGGACTGGATCCCCGAGCCGCACAGCCGGTTCACGGTGAGGGCGGGGGCCTCCACGGGCACGCCCGCCAAGAGGCCCACGTGGCGCGCTCCGTAGATGGCGTCGCCCGAGGTTTGGAGGGCGTTGCCCATCACCACGTGGTCGACGGCGGAGGCAGGCACGCCGCTCCGCTCCAGGGCCGCGGCCGCCGCGTGACCGCCCAGCTCGAGGGCGGAGACATCCTTGAACGCCCCCACGTACTCGGTGAAGGGCGTTCGCGCGCCCCCCAGGATCACGACCTCCTGAGACATCGGCTTGCCCTCGCGGCCGCGGGCGCGGGCGTGGCCGCTCGCGGCCAGAAAGAACGGAGAGTATAGCACGCTCGTCTCCGGCGCTTTCCGCCCGGACCTTGACTTCCGCGCGGGGCCGGGGCTAGGCTCGCGACTGATGCGCTCCCTCCCGCTCCGCCCCCTCTTGGTCGCCCTCGTGCTAGCGGGAGCCTGCAACCGCGACTACCCGAGCCCCTTCGGCGGCCTGGGACGCACCGTGTCGCCACCCTCCGCCGCCGCCCTGCTCTTCACGAGCGGGGCCTGGGCGACCCAGTCCGGCTCCGGGCGCGAGCTCTTCGCGGCCAACGCCGATGGTTCGGGAGTCACACGCTTGACGTTTTGCAACGACGGCGCCACATGCGACACGGTCGAGGCCGCCATCGCCACCGACCGGCAGCGCACGGAGGTCCGCCGGGTCAAGACCACCACCCCCGGCACCGCGCTTGTTTACATCGACCTCCAGAAGGCGGCGGAGGCGGAGATCATTCCCGCCTCCCAGCAGGTATCGGGGATCGACTGGTCGTCCCAGGGCGATGTGCTCGTCTACAGCGCCCTCCGCTCGCCCGGGCTGGACGACCTCTATCGGGTCGACCCCAACGGCCAGAACGCGGCCGACCTCTCCTGCACGACCGCGGGTACCACGGGCACGCTCCCCTGCGACCCCACGATTCGCGAGCGACGGCCCCGGATCGACCCCACGGGCAACGTCGCCGTCTACGAGCGCATCGACGCTACGGGCCGGGGCCAGATCTACATCTTCCAGAACTCCGCCAACAAGATCCAGGTCACCTCGGGGGGGACGCCGGGCGCGGCCCTGCCCGGAACTCCCTACGTGATCGGCTCCGACGCGGATCCCGCCTATTCTCCCGACGGGGGCTCGGTCGTCTTCCGTCGCCTGACCGATCTCGGTAGCGGGGGGCTCGGCAGCTGGGACGTCTTGACCGTGCACTCGGACGGCACCGCGCTCGCCGTCTTGGCCACCGGTCCCCTGTACCGGGGGGCACCGGACTGGGGAACCGCGGGCATCGTCTTCGCGGAGACGGATGCCGCGGCTGCGACCACGAGCCTAGTCGTCGTCCAGCCCGATGGCACCGGCCGCCATGTGATCCTGACCCAGCCCTCGACCTTCAACCTCGGCTTCCCACGCTGGCTGCCCGCGGCTCACTGAGCCGGGTCAGGCTCCGAACATCCCCTCCCGGTAGGCGACGATCCTCCCCTCCACCGCGGAAGCGGCTACGGTCAGGGGCGAGCCCAGGTAGAGCTTGCCGGGCCCGGAGCGGTTCTGGTAGTTGCGGTTGATGGCGGAGACCGTGATCTGCTCCGTGTTCGAGGACACTCCCGGGCCGCAGCCGATGCAGGCCCCGCAGCCGGGATGGATCACCGTCACCCCCGTGCGGGCGAAGACCTCAAGGTAGCCGCGGCGGCGCGCGTACTCTTCCACGCTCGCGGAACCGAACTGGATATAGAACGCGACCCCTTCCTTGACGCGCTTCCCCGCGCTCAAGGCCTCGTGCATGACCCGTGCGTAGAGGTCGAGGTCCACTTCCTTGCCCGCGGTGCAGGATCCCCCGTAGGCGATGTCGATCTTCACTTCCGGCAGCTCATCCACCCGGGCCCCGTTGGTGGGATCGGAGGGAATCCCGTGGTCGGGATCGCCGGGGGTGGCCACCATGGGCGGTATCAGCGCGAGGTCGATGGTGTGGACGCCACCCGCATAGACGGCGCCGGGATCGGGGACGAGCACCCCCGCGCGCAGGCGCTCCTTGGCCACCCCTGGCCGACGGGCCGCGATCCAGGCCAGCGTCTCCTCGTCCGCTTCCACCACCCCCGCCCGGGCCGAGCACTCCGTGGCCATGTTGGCGAGGGTGGCCCGCTCGTCGGGGGCCAGCCCGCGCAGGCCGGGACCGCCGAACTCCATGATCCGGTCCAGGGTCTCCTGGCGGCGAGCGTGGTTGGCCAAGATGTAGAGCATCACGTCCTTGGCCGTGACGTTGGGCTTGAGCTCGCCCGTGAGCTCGAAGCGAATCGATTCCGGCACCTCCACAAAGGTGAAGCCGGCGTGCAGGAGGGCGGCGTACTCGGTGGCCCCCACCCCATAGGCCAGCGCCCCCAGCGACCCCCCCATGCAGGTGTGGCTGTCCGTGGCCTGGATGAAGTCGCCGGGCTCGATGATCTTCTCGCGGGCGACGGTGTGGCAGATCCCGGGGGAGATCCCGTCCTGGGCGGAGTAATCCTGGACGCCCGTCTTCGCCTGGAAGACACGCTGCATGTCGCGTTGAACTTGAATCTTGGCCGCGAAGGGGGCCATCTTGGGTACCCCGTCCGCGTAGATGAGGTGGTCTTCGAACACCGCGAACTTAGCGGGGTTGGCCAGGCGGTACTCGGCCCCGAACTCCTGCTCGAGAAAGTAGTGCACCTGGGCGGTCGTGAACTCGTGCGAGTAGCCCCCGTCCACGCGGACGCAGATGGCATCGCCCGGTTGCACCCAGGCCGGGCCCTTCACCCCGAGCAGATGACGGGCCAGGATCTTCTCTCCCAGGGTCATGGACCGGGGGCCCGTTTTCAGGGGGGGCAGCGAGACCTCCCCCCGGGAGTACGCCCGGGTGAAGGGAAACAAGCCGCCGTGCTCCACGATCTTCTGCGTGATGGGGTCGTAACCCCGGGCAAACTCACCCCGCGGTATGGCCTCCCCCGCCTGCAGGCGGAGGAGCATGGCGTGGTCGCCCATGAGGACGCCCTGGGCGATGTTGTTGCGGGCGTGGATGGGGGCGAAGGAGGCGGCGATGGCAATCCGGATCCCCGACCACTTCTCGGCCTGGACCGCGGTCTCGCGCGAGGAGCCGACCCCCTTGCGGTAGCCGGAGACGATCACCTCGAAGTTGCCCGCCCTGAGCGAACCCGGGGGGAAGAGACGCTCTTTGCCGATCGTGATCCCCGCGTAGGCGTTGCCGGCGATGTCCTCCGGACGGTAGTCGAAGCAGGCCCAGGCCGGGGTCATGGCGTCGGTGTTCACGTCGTCGAGGAGGTCCTCGACCTTGAGATCCGCCATGCGCAGGTCCAGCTCCCCCCGCAGTTGGCGGCGGATCAGCTCGGGGTCTTTGGTAAGGAAGAGCACGCGCTTGCCGGGGGTCAGGGAGACGGCGGCGCGGGCCTGCATAGACTCGATATTAGCACCCGCGGGCGAGGGGGTTTCAGCTGCGCAGCCGGTCCTGGATGGCTTCGCCCACCTCGCGCGTGCCCAGAGTCCCCCCGATGTCGGCGGTGGTGCGGTCGTTTTCCACCGCCCAGCGGACCGCGCCTTCGATGCGGTCCGCCTCCTCGCCCCAACCCAGGTGCTCGAGCATCAATCCTGCGGTAAGGATCGCTCCCATGGGATTGGCCACGTTCTTCCCCGCGAAGCGGGGGGCCGAGCCGTGCACGGGCTCGAAAAGGCTGATCTGCCCCGGATGGATGTTGCCGGAAGCGGCCATGCCCAGCCCCCCCTGGAGCCCGGCCGCGAGGTCGGTGACGATGTCCCCGAACATGTTGGAGGTCACAATCACCTGGAACTGGCTCGGTTCCCGGATCAACTGCAGGGTCAGGTTGTCCACGTAGAGGTGGGTGGCTTCGATCCCGGGGTTCTCGGCCGCCACCGCCCGGAAGACGCGCTGCCAGAGTTCGTGGGCGTGGATGAGCACGTTCGACTTGTCCGCCATCAGGACTTTCTTGCGCCCCTGCGCCACCGCGAAGGCGAACGCATGGCGCACGATGCGCTCCACCCCCTTGCGGGTGTTGAGGTCGATCTCGGTGGCCACCTCGTCGGGGGTGTCCTTCTTGAAGTTCCCCCCCATCATCACGTAGAGGCCCTCGGTGTTCTCGCGGAAGACCACGAAGTCCACGTCCTCACGACGGGCCCCTTTGAGGGGGCAGAGCTTCTCGTGGAAGAGGCGGACCGGCCGGTAGTTGACGTAGAGGTCCAGCTTGAAGCGCAGCCCGAGCAGGATGTCCGCGGCGTGCCGGTTGTCGGGCACGCGGGGATCCCCCATCGCCCCCAGGAGGATGGCGTCGAAGCCTTCTTGCAGCATCTTGATGCTTCCCGGGGGCAGGGTCACCCCGGTCTTCAGGTACTTCTCCGCACCCCAGTCGAAGGGGGTCATGCGCAGGCTCTTGCCCGCGGCATCGGTGACCGCGCTCAGGGCCTTGACCGCCTCCGCGATGACCTCGACCCCGATGCCGTCGCCCGGCACCACCGCGATGTGCAAAGGACCGGTGGCCAGGGGAGCCTGCCTAGCTGGGGAAGGGGCTCATCAGCCAGCCCAGGATCACGGTGGAGAGGACGAAGGCCGCGAAAGCGAAGAGCCCGAAGCGGACGCGGCTCCGCGTGTCGTCCCGGAGCAGGGTGGCGAACACGCTGGACACGAGCAAGGAGAATACGAGCAGGATGAAGAGGTGGCTCGGCCTCAAGGCTTCCGCCTCAACGCGGTGTCGTGGGCGTCCAGGATGACGAGGACGTTCAGGAGCCCGCCCACGGCCGTGAACGTGTTGCCGTATTCGTAGGTGACGGAGGTCACCTGGCCCGTCTCGAAGCCCAGGGCCCGGGCCGCGAAGTAGGGGATGCCCACCGCCATTTGGGCCAGGCTAAAGAGCAGGGCCAGGGGGTCCTCGAATCCAAGGTGCAGCTGCAGGCCGGAGTCCATCGCCACCCCCAGGAGGAATAGCGCCCCGATCGCGCCCATGAAGATGAGACCCTTGGCCCGGCGCCCCAGGTAGAGGTGGCCCGCTCCCGGCACTAGCCAGGCGAAGAGGCACGCCGGCAACACCCGCGCGCTTCCCCCGCTGTCCGTCTCCGCCCGGCTCTCGGCCACGCTCCACCCCCCTCGCCCCTCCGGCCGGGCGAAGCTCCGGATGTTACCGGCGGGGTCGGAGCGCCGTCAAGGCCGCGTGGGCAACGCGCCGGGTCAACGAGAAACGGTCCCCTTCACCAGAGTGCAAATGTCCGTTTCCTGTTGGCGTCGACCGTCGCCATTGACGGCCGCGGCGCGCGCCCCTAAGATCTTCTGAGATTGGGAATATGAACATCCGCCGCCCTTGGCTCCCCCTCGCCGCAATCGTCACCGCGCTCGGCTCGCCCTCCCCCGCCCTCGCCCAAGGCATCTTCCCGTTCGAGCGGATTCGGCCGGGGATGACGGGAACGGGCCTGACCGTCTTCGAGGGCACCCGCATCGACGAGTTCAGTGTCCGCGTCCTTGGCGTGCTCGAGAACGCCATCGGGCCAAGGCAGAGCGTGATCCTCGCGCGCCTGGAAGGGGGCCCCCTCGAGAAGACGGGGGTGATCGCGGGCATGAGCGGCAGCCCGGTGTTCATCGACGGCCAGCTGGTGGGAGCCGTGGCCTACAGCTTCCCGTTCGGCAAGGAGCCCATTGCCGGGATCACGCCCATCGGCGAGATGATCGAAGCCACGCGGATCCAGGCCCCCCGCGCGGCCTCCGCGCGGGGGACTCCCCCCTGGGGCCCCGCCGGCCCCGCCGGGCCTTTGGACCGCGAAGCGGTCATGGCCGCGCTGCGTCGACCGCTGCGGGCGTTCGCCCCCGGCCCCTTTGCCGGCGAGCCCCTCCCCCCGGCCCTGGCCGGAGCGACGCTCGCGCCCCTCGCCCTCCCCCTCGTCTTTTCCGGGTTCGACCCCGCCACTTTCGAATGGGCACACGGTGTCTTCTCGGGTCTAGGGTTCGCCCCCGTGCTGGGAGCCAGCGCCTCCGGGGTTCCTCCCGACGCTCTTCCCGACCTCAAACCGGGCGGAGCGCTGGCCGTCTCCCTCATCGAGGGCGACCTGGACCTGTCCGTGACCGGCACCATTACCCACATTGCTGACGGCCGGCTCTACGCCTTTGGCCACCCCTTCTACAACCTCGGCCCCACCCAGTTTCCTTTGCGGAAGGCCTACGTCTATTCGATCTTCCCCAGTCTGCAGCAGTCGTGGAAGATCAGCGCCGCCCTGGAGCCCGTGGGTACCATGGATCAGGACCGAACCACCGCGATCGCAGGCCTCCTGGGTGCCGCTCCCCGCATGATCCCCGTGGAAGTGCGGCTCAGCACGAGCCGCGGTCAGGAGCGGCAGTTCTCGTTCCGGATCGTGGAGGATGAACTCCTGAGCCCCGTGCTCACCTTCATGGCTCTGCTCTCCGTTCTCCAGGGCAACGAACGGGCGTTCGGGACGTCGACCGTCCGCGTCAACGGCCGCCTGAGTCTGTCCGGGGGGCGGGAGATCAGGGTGGAAGACCTCTTCGCCACCGGCCAGCCCTCGGTTCAAGCGTCCGCGCTGGTGGCCGCCCCCCTGGCCTTCGTCATGGCCAACGACTTCCAGAAGGTGATGGTGGAGAAGGTGGACCTTTCGGTTTCGTCCTACGAGACGGTTCAGAGCGCCACCCTGCAGCGGACCTGGGTGGAACGCACGGGCCCCGTGCGCGCCGGCTCCGCGGTCCCCGTGAAGGTGCAGCTCCGCACGTATCGGGGTGAGACCCTCCTCGAGACCATTCCCCTCACCATCCCCCCGAGCGCCCCCGCCGGCCCCTACACCCTGCTCGTCTCGGACGCCCAGGCCCTGAACGTCCTCGAGCAGCGGGAGATGCGGCAGCCCTTCATACCCAAGGACCTCGACCAGCTCATCCGTGCCATCAACGGTCTCCGCCGCAGCAACCACCTCTACGCCCGCCTGCTGCGCCCGGTGGACGGAGCCATCGTCTCCGGCGAGTACCTGCCCTCTCTACCCTCCTCCGTGCTCGCGGTTCTGGGTGCGAGCGAGCAGGGCACGGGCCTTATCCCCATTCGGACCGCCACCGTCTGGGACTTCGAGCTCCCCGTCGACTACGCAGTTACCGGCTCCCGCCTGATCTCCCTCTCCGTGGAGAGGTGAGGATCCGCCTTTCTGCGCCGCCCCCCCTCCTGGAGGAACAATGCCCCGTGGCCCGGCCGTCACCCTCGTTCTTCTCGCCCTTGCCCTCCCCTTGGGGGCGGCCCAGCCACAGTTCTGGAGGATCGAGGGGGCCCGGGATTTCCTGGATGGCGACACCAAGGGGCTCTCCGTCGACTCCGAGGGGCGGGTCCGGCTAGCCCCCGCCACGCGCGTCCTCCACGACCCCGAGACTCCCAACGTTTGGTGCCTGGCCCAGGACCCCAAGGGCACTCTCTACGCGGGCACCGGGAATGATGGCAAGGTCTTCAAGGTTGAGGCCGGCAAGGGGTCGCTCTTCTTCGACGCCGCGGAGCTGGAGGTCCACGCGTTGGCCGTGGGGCCGGATGGTCGGCTGTACGTAGGGACGGCGCCCAACGGAAAAGTCTACGCGGTGGACGCCGGGGGCCGAGCCACAACCTTCTTCGATCCCCCGGAAAAGTACATCTGGGCCCTGCTCTTCGACAAAGCGGGCAACCTGCTGGTGGCCACGGGAGCGGAGGGCAAGGTCTACCGTGTGGACCCCAAGGGCAAGGCCCAGATCGTGCTCACCAGCCCGGACACGCACATCCTCTCCCTGGCCACGGATGAACGCGGCAACGTCTACGCGGGCAGCTCCCCCAACGGGATCATCTACCGCCTCGACGCCGCCCTGAAGGTTTTCGTGGTCCACGACTCCGCCTACCGCGAAGTGAAGGCCATCGACGTGGGGACGGACGGAAGCCTGTACGCGGCCGCCGTGGACGGCAAACCGAAGGACGACACGACCCGCCCCTCCGCTCCCGTCCCGCCCGCGGTCTCCCTGGGTCCGACGGCAGAGGTCACGGTGACCGAGAGCTTCACCATCCTTCCCCCCGCCGCCGGCGCCCCCGCCCCGCCGCCCCGGGGGCCAGAGGGCCCCGCTCCCGGGACCGCCAAGGGGGCCGTATTCCGGATCCTTCCCTCCGGCGAGGTTGACACGCTGTGGTCCTCCCCCGACGAGACGCCCCACTCCCTCGTGCGCTCGGGAGATGCCGTCCTCGTGGGCACGGGCAACAAGGGCAAGCTTTACCAGGTGAGGGACAACCGCACTTGGACCATGCTCATGGTCCTGCCCGCCGACCAGGTGACGGGCCTGGCCCGGGGCAGCGCGGGTACGGTCCTCCTCGCCACCTCCAATCCCGGGCGCATCTATGCCGTGGAGGGCACGCCGGCGGCCAAGGGGACCTTCACTTCCAAGGTCAAGGACACTGACACCGTCTCGGGTTGGGGGCGGCTGCGCTGGGAAGCCAGCCTTCCCGGAGGGACGGAGATCGAGATCCAGGCCCGCAGCGGCAACACCGGCAGCCCCGACTCGACTTGGTCGGATTGGTCCGCTCCCTACCGCCACCGCGAGGGCGACGCCGTGACCAGCGAACGGGCCCGCTTTCTCCAGGTGCGCGCGGTTCTGACCGGCAAGGATGGCGCGTCTCCCGTCCTGGACTCGATTACGGTAGCCTATCTCCAGCGCAACCTCCGGCCGCAGGTCCAGTCCATCACCGTTCATCCTCCGGGCGAGGTATTCCAGAAGCCGATCTCGATCACGGGCGAGATGGAGGTGCTGGGGCTCGAGCCGGGGCAGGCTCCGGAACGGGGCCCCGCGGCCGCGGCCACCCGGGCCAGCATGCCCCCCGTCACCAGCTACAGCCGACGGCTGTACCAGAAGGGAATCCAAACCTTTTCCTGGAAGGCCGACGACCCGAACGGCGACACCCTCGTCTACGACGTGCACTATCGCGCCGTGGGGGACAGCAAGTTCCGCCTCCTCCGCAAGGGCATCACGGAGCCCGTGCTGGCCTGGGACACCTCGACCGTCCCCAACGGCCGCTACCTGATCCGGGTCACGGCCTCGGACGCGCCAAGCAATCCGTCCGCCCTCGCCTTGACCGGTGATAAGGAGAGCGTGCCTTTCGACGTGGACAACACCCCGCCCGTCGTGACCGCCACCCTCGTCCACCGCGGCGCCCCGGTCCGGATCCGGGTGGTCGCGAAAGACGACAGCAGCATCATCCGCAAGACCGAGTACTCGGTCGACGGCGGACGCTGGGAGGAGGTCCACCCCACGGACGGGATCAACGACTCCCTCGAGGAGACCTACGAGATCACCCTCGACGCTATGCCCGGCCCCGGACCGCACGTGGTGGTGGTGCGGGCCTTCGACCTCCTCGGCAACGCGGCCACCGCTCGGGTGGACGTGCCCTGAACCTGCTCCTCCTCCGGGCGGGGGGGCTGGGGGATATCCTCCTTCTCCGCCGCGCGGTGGCGGCTCTGCAGCGAGCCGGCCACCGCGTCGGCCTGCTCGCCCCCACGCGGGCGGGGGCCGCTCTCCGAGGGCGGGGGGTGGGCGAGGTCTCCGAGCTGTTCGATTGGGAGGGCGCCGAGGTGGCCGCGCTCCTTGCCGGCGACGCCCCGCGGGGAGGTCCCTTGGAGGAACACCTGCGCGGCTGCCAAGCGGTCCTGGCCTACACGCGCAGCCTTCCCGTCATCGAGGCCCTGCAGCGCCGGGTGCCGCGCGTGGTCGCCCACGACCCCGACCCGCGCTCCGGACATGCCTCGCGCTGGCTCGCTGATCCCGTGCGGGCGTGGGGAGCCGACCCCGATCTGCTTCCGCCCCCCCTCACCCCCAGCCCCCAAGAAGAGGATGCCGCAGCCGCTTTCTGCCGGGCTCTTCCCCGGGGCTTCGTGGCCCTCCACCCCGGAAGCGGGGCTCCCGCCAAGACCTGGCCCACCGAACGCTTCCACGCCCTGGCCACGGCGCTCTCTCCCGACCGTCCGTGGCTCCTCGTCCGCGGCCCCGCAGAGCCGGTCGGCCCCGCTCCCCCCGGAGCCGTGGTCGCGTCCGAGCTGCCTCTTCGCCTCCTGGGGGCGGTGCTGGCCCGGGCGGGCCTCTACGTGGGGAACGACTCGGGCGTCAGCCACCTGGCGGCGGCAGAGGGCGCTCCCACCCTGGCCCTCTTCGGGCCCACCGCGCCCGAGGTCTGGTCGCCCCTCGGCCCGCGGGTGCTGACCCTGCGCGCGCCGGGGAGGGCGATGGGCGAGATCGCGGTGGAGGAGGTGGCCGCGAAGGCGGACCTTCTCAGGTGAGGGGGGGCCAGACGTCGAGCCGGCTGATCAGGCGGTAAACGCTCACCGCCACCGGGCGGCCGTGCAGGCGCACCGGCTCGAAGCGCTCGCGACGGAGGGCATCCACGACCGGGCGTGCGCGCTCGAAGTCCCCCCCCAGGAGGGTGACCATGGACACGCTGCCGTCTCGCGCCACCACCGTCTCCAGGAAGAGCGTCCCCTCGTTCATCCCCGCCAGCACGCTCTCGGGCAGGCTTCCCCCCTCCCGAGTGTGGGGAAGGCTCACCTCCGCAGAGGGGAATAGGGGGTTGCTCTCCGTCCCGTGGGCGGCGGGAACCCTCGGATCCCAGACCTCGCCCAGGACCCGGACCGAGGCCGGCGGCAGGGGTCCCGTGTCTTCATTAAGAAGAAGAAAGGTGGCGAGCACCGCGAAAAGGATGAGGGCGGCCGGGATCAGGCTGGGCAGAAAGAGCGGACGCGCGGCGGAGAAGGACCGGAACAGCAGGGCCAGGCCGGGACCACGGCTCTCCACCTCCAGACGATCCAGGACCCGCGCGGCCACCGACTCGCAAGGCGAGAGGTTCGGAAGGTCGCTCACGAGCTGGGAGGCGGCGCACAGGGACTCCGCCCGCCCCCGGCAGTCGGGACAGGCGGCGAGGTGGACGTCGATGGCCCGGGCCTCCCCCGCGCCAAGGTCCCCGTCCAGGTACGCAGACAGCACGGGTACGACGGCTCGGCACCTCATGGCCACCCGTTCTCCCCCACGCGCTCGAGAAGGCTCCGGCGCAGGGCCTCCCGGGCCCTCGCCAGGCGGCTCTTCACCGTGCCCTCGGGCAGGGAGAGAGCGGCCGCGATGGCCTCACAGGAGAGCCCCTCCACCTGGCGCAGCAGCAGGATGGCGCGGTGGTGGAAGGAGAGCGACAGGAGCGCCGCTTGCACGAGTAGCGCGGTCTCCCGCTGGCGGACCTGCTCGTAGGGGCTCGCCCCGCCCTGCCCGGAAGCGGCAAGGCGCGCCTCATCCCTCACCGTCAGCTCCTCGAGCGGACGCGAACGACTCCGCCGACGGCGGCGCCACCACCGCAGACGGTTGTGGCAGCGGTTGACCACGATCCGGTAGATCCACGTCTTGAGACTGCTTCGGCCTTCGAACCGGCCCAGGGTTCGGTAGACCTGAAGGAACACCTCCTGGGCGATGTCCCGCGCCTCCTCGGGATCGCCGGTCAGGCGGGCGGCCAAATTGAAGACCATCCCTTCGTGCAGGGCCACCAAGCGGGCGAAGGCCTGAGCGTCCCCCTGCCGGCAGCGCTCCACGAGGGGGCCCTCCTGGACCGCTCCCCGCAGCGTTTCCAGCGACCCGAGCGACATCTCCCCCGTGGTCATCGCGGCTCCGCTCGTTGTCGACTTGGACACCACTCCTGCCCCCGTGGTTCCCCCTGAATCTTACCCTGGGCGCCCGGAGTTATTCCCATCCGCAGCGGGACCGGACCCCTCCCCCCGCCCACCCCGCGCGACCAAGGCGGCGGCGGAAGCCACCCCCGCGGCCAGCGTGAGGACGGTCAGGCCCGCAGCCGTCGTCCAGTCCGCGAGGCTCTGCGGGGCCAGGGCCGCCCGCAGGGCGCCCCCGAAGTCGAATCCCCTTTCCGCCCGGCGGCTGGCCAGGCCCCCCACCAGCCCCACGGTGAGCAGGCCGAGCGTCGCCCCCGCGAGCGCTCCCCCCGCCGCGCGGAGCAGCAGAGCGGCGCGTGAGAGGGGAGAGTCGGGCCCCCGCGCCGCCACCTGGAAATCAGGCTCGCGGGCCCCCCAAGGAACGAACCGGGCGAGGAGGACCAGGCCCGGGAGGCCCATGAAGACGGAGAAGACAAAGAAGTCCCGCCAGCCGATGGCGTCCGCCATCACCCCCGCCACGGGGCCGCAGAGGATCCGGGGTAGCGTGAAGAGGCTCGACAGAAGAGCGTACTGGGTGGCGGAGAAGCGCTTTTGGGTCAGGCGCAGGAGGAGCACGCCGAAGGCTCCCGCGGCCATGCCGCTCGTGCCCAGCTCCAGGGCCTGCGCCCCGTACATGAGCGGTCGGTTCACGCCCACCTCCGCTACCGCTGCGTATCCGAGGTTGGCGAAGACTTGCAGGAAGCCGAAGACCCAGAGCGCGCGGCCCAGGCCCAGGGTCTGGGTGAGCACACCTCCGAGGATCGTCCCCGCCACCGCCGCCGTTTGACCGATGGTGGCGGTAGCCACGCCCACGTCGAAGTCCTGGTAGCCCACCTGCACCAGGAAGGGGCGGATCAAGGCTTGGCTGAGGTTGTCGCTCAGCTTGTAGAGGACCACGAAGGCCAGGATCTCGAGCGCGCGACGCTGGGCCAGGAAGTCCACGAGCGGTGCCCACACGGCCTCGCGCAGGGTGCGGGGTGCGCCGGGAACGACTTCCGGTTCGGGGGCAAACCAGGTCACGAGCATCAAGGGTAGGTAGGCGAGGGCGAGGAGGGCGTTCACGAGCGCCCAGGAGGTCTCCGCGGCCAGGGTGATGGAGACGCCCCCCGAGACGAGCATGGCCGCCCGGTAAAGGGCCACCCGCGCCCCCACCGCGACGCCATGCTCCTCCCGGCGGAGCACCTCCACCGCGTAGGCGTCGATGGCGATGTCCTGGGTGGCGGCGGCAAAGGCGATGGCCAGGGCCAGCGACCCGATGACCCACACCGCCCGCGGCTGGCCCGAGACCGCGGACAGCCCGAGGCCAAGGGCGACGAGCGCTACCTGGCTCACGAGGATCCATCCCCGCTTGCGACCGAGGAAGGGGAGCGGGTAAGCATCCATGGAGGGCGACCACAGCAGCTTGAAGGTCCAGGGGGCCTGGGCCAGGCCGAACAGACCGATGACCTTGATGTCCACCCCCGCCCGAGCCATCCAGGTCGGGATGGCGATCCAGACCAAGCCCAGGGGCAGGCCCGAAGAAAACGATAGGAGGACGACGGAAAGGAGCCGCCAGCTTCCGGCGACGGCGCGGAGGCTCTGCCAGGTGGTCAGCTTGCTCGAACTCATCCCGGGGAGGCGGCCTCCGGCCGCGAGCATAACATCGGGCCCCGTGGTCGCGGCTTATACTATGAAGTCCATGAGCCGCCGGGTCCGCTTCGGCCTCGTCATGACCCTGGCCCTCCCCGCCGCCCCCGCCCCCGCCGCCGACCCCATCGTGCTCTTCGGGGGCCGGGTCACGCTGGGAGGCGAAGTCAATCTCACCTTCGCCCCTGAGGACGACGGCTATTTCAACTACGACGGCTACCGGAACAATACCCTCCGGCGGGCCCGGCTGGGCGTGGCGGCGGGACTGCGGGCGGGCGACCACCTGGCCCTGGTCACCCAGGTCCTGAGCGACAACTTGGGCACCCCGCGCATCTACGCCCTCTACCTGCGGGCGCACCCGTGGAAGGAGCGGTCGTTCGACATCCAGGTCGGCCGCATCCCCCCCGTTTTCGGGGCCTTCCCCCGGGAGGGCTACGGCCCGGATCGTCCCTTAGTCGGCTACCCGCTCGCCTATCAGTACCTCACCTCGCTGCGGCCCGATGCCGCCCCCGCCTCCGCCGATGGTCTTCTGGCCATGCGGGGGCGGGGCTGGCTGACCCAGTACCCGATCGGCTCCCCTGCCCCCGCGAACGGCCTCCCCTTGGTGGACGCGGATCGCTGGGACACCGGCTTCCAGGTCCGCGTCGGATCGGAGCCCCTGGAAGCGAGCGCGGCCGTCACCCAGGGCACGTTGTCCGATCCGCGCTTCTCCGACAACAACGACGGCAAACAGCTCTCCGGCCGTCTGGCCTGGCGTCCCCTCATCGGCCTGGTGGTGGGGGTCTCGGGGGCACGGGGCCCCTACCTGTCCAAGGTCGTCCAGCAGGCCGCCGGCGGCGCGAGCGGCAGCTCCCAGACCGCCTGGGGCCTCGACCTCGAATATTCGCGCGACTATTGGCTCTTCCGGGTCGAGGCGGTGGGGAGCGCCTGGGACGTCCCCGTGCTCAGGCCGCCCCTGCTCCACGGCCCCGTCCGGGCGCTGGGCCTGGACGGGGAGGCCCGCTACAAGATCGCCCCTGGTCTCTACGTGGCGGCCCGCCTGGACCATCTGGGGTTCAGCACGGTGGAAGGCTCCGCCGGGCCCCGGTCTTGGGATGCTCCGGTCTGGCGGGTGGAGGGCGGCCTCGGCTACTCGGTGCGGCGCGACCTCCTCTTCAAGCTCGTTTACCAGCACAACTGGAAGGACGGTGGCCCCCTGCGAAGCCAGGGTTTCCTCGCCGCCCAGCTCCTCTTCTGGCTCTAGGATGCCCGCACCCCTGGCTCTCCACCTCTTGGCCGTGACCGCGCTGCTGGGCGCGGGCGGAGGACAGGTCGCGGTCGCCTCCGCCCTGGCTCCCTCTGGCTCCATCCGGGGTCGCGTGGAACTGCGCCGCGTCCCCCCGCCCGTGGAGCCGCGCCTGGCGGTGAACGATCTCGGGATGCCGGCCCCCCGCGACCTTCCCGACCGGCGGCGAAGCGTGGTTTACCTCGAGACCGCCCCCCGGGGCGCCTTCGAGGACGCGGAGAGGCCGCGGGCCACCCTGGATCAGCGCAATCAGACCTTCGTGCCCTACGTTCTGGCCGTCATCGTGGGGACGACGGTGGACTTTCCCAACAACGACCGCACCTATCACAACGTCTTCTCGTTCTCGAAAGCCCGGCGCTTCGACCTCGGCCGCTACGGCCGTGGACAATCCAAGGCCGTCCGCTTCGACGAGCCGGGGGTGGTGAGGGTGTTCTGCGAGATCCACTCCCACATGAGCGCGTTTGTCCTCGTCTTCGCCCACCGCTACTTCGCGGTGACAGATGCCGAGGGCCGGTATCACATCGACGACGTTCCCCCCGGCACCTATACGGTGGTGGCCTGGACAGACGGGGAGGCGCGCCAGGCTCGCGCGGTGCGGGTGCCCGAGGGTGGGGGGTCCGTGGAGCTCGACTTCGCCCCCAACTGACACCATGAAGCTGCTCTCCTCCCTCCAGAATCGGATCTTCCTGGCCAGCGCCCTCCTGGCCATCCTCTCCATTACCTTCGCCATCCGTTTTGTCACCGTCAGAGTAACGGGGGAAGCGGAGCAGGAGCTGCGCCGCGGCCTGGTGGAGGCGGGAGACCTCGTGGAACAACAGCATGCGGCCCGCCTCGAGACCCTCACCGTCATGGCCCGGCTCATCGCGGATCTACCCAAGCTCAAGGCGGTGGTGGACACGGGCGACCCTCCGACCGTGCAGCCCCTGGCCCAGGATTACAAGGCCCGGGTGCGGGCGGACGTCTGCGTGGTCACCGGCCGGCGGGGGCAGGTGCTGGTCGCGATCGGCGCTCCGGCCGCGGAGATGGAGGGCAGCCCCGCCGTGCGCACCGCCCTCGCGGGGCGGGAGTCGGTGACCTTCCGCCCCGCTCCGGGTGGCCTCCTCGAGATCGTCACCGTGCCCGTGGCCATCGGTCCCGATCCCCCCGAGGTGGCGGGAACCCTGAGCCTCGGCTTCGCCCTCGACGACGCCCTCGCCGCGCGGTTCAAGGCGGTGACGGAGAGCGAGGTCGCCTTCGCCCTCGATGGCCAGCTGCGGGCAGCCACCCTCCCAGGGGGGCGCGGCCCCGCCCTCTCCAGCGTTCTGGAGAGCGACGCCATCGCAACCGTGCTTCTGGACGGCGCAGAGTACGTGGCCCTGCGGCACCCCCTCTACGCCCCCGCCGGCCCCCGGGCCCCCATGGCCGTCATCCTGCGCTCGCGGACGGAGCGCCTCCGTTTCGTGCGTACTCTGGACGCGGCCCTGCTCGTCGCGGCCCTCATCGCGGTTCTGGTGGCGGTCCTGCTCAGCTACGCGGTGGCCCGCACCGTGACCCGCCCCCTCTCCGTCATCACCGCCACCATGAGGGAAATGGCGGCCACCGGCGACCTCACCCGCAAGATCCCGGGGGGCCGCGTCTGGGACGACGAGGACGCCCACCTCCTCGCCCGCACCTTCAACAGCCTCACGGACGCCATCGCGCGCTTCCAGCGCGAGGCCGCGCTGCGGGAGCGCCTCTCCGCGCTCGGCCGCCTCTCCACCGTCATCGCCCACGAGGTAAGAAATCCGCTCATGATCATCAAGGCCTCCCTAACGACCCTCCGCCGCGAGGGGGTGCCCACTCCGGAGCTCAGGGAAGCGGCGGCGGACATCGACCACGAAGTGGCCCGCCTCGACCGCACGGTCAGCGACGTCCTCGACTTCGCGCGTCCGGTCCGGCTGGAGTACGCGCCCACCGACCTCAACGCATTGTGCCGGGAGGCCGCCGTTTCCACCCTCTCCGGGGATTCGTCCCCCGCCGTGCACTTCTCCCTCGACCCCGGTCTAAACCGGGTCGTCACGGACGGGGAGCGGCTGCGCACCGCCCTCGCCAACATCCTGTCCAACGCCTGGGAGTCGGTGCGGGCCCGGGGGCCCCTGCCCGCGCCCACGGGCGACGCCACCGCCGACATCGATCTTGAGACCGTGGCTCTCTCCCCCGACCGCGCCGCCATCGTGGTGCGGGACCGCGGAGTGGGCATCGACCCCGCGGATCTGCCCCACGTTTTCGAGCCCTATTTCACAACCAAGCGCACGGGGACCGGGCTCGGCCTCGCTATCGCCAAGAACATCATCGATTCGCTGGGGGGCACGCTCTCCGCCCAGAACCGCCCCCCCGAAGGGGCGGAGGTCCGGATCGAGCTGCCCACCGCGGAGCCGCGCCCCTCCGCCACCGCCCCCGGGGCCGCCTGAGATGGAGCCCCGCGGCAGCATCCTCTTGGTCGACGACGAGGAGCGCATCCTCAAGGCCCTCGGGCGGGCTCTGCGCGAGGAGGGGCACGAGGTCGTGGCCACCTCCAGCGCCCGGGAGGCTCAGCGCCTCTTGTCCGGGCGCACCTTCGACCTCTTCGTGGTCGACAACCGGATGCCCGAGCGGACGGGCCTGGAGCTCATCCGGGACCTCCTGGCCTCCGCGCCGGAAGGCGACCGGCCGCAGGTCATCATGATGACCGCCCACGCCACCGTGGAGAACGCCATCGAGGCCATGAAGCTGGGGGCCTTCGACTACCTGCAAAAGCCCTTCGAGGTCGAGGAACTCCTGGTCGCCGTGCGGCGCGCGCTCGAGCACCAGCGCCTGCGTACCCAGCACCTCTACCTCCTGAGCGAGCGCGACGAGCAGTTCAACCACTACGGCATCGTGGGAGGGAGCCGGGCCATCCAGGACCTCCTCCACAAGCTGGAGCAGGTGGCTCTGACCAAGAGCACCGTCCTCATCAGCGGGGAGACGGGGACGGGCAAGGAGCTGGCGGCGCGGGCCATCCACGACCGCAGCGCCCAGCGGGGGCTGCCCCTCATCAAGGTGAACTGCGCCGCCATACCCGAGACCCTGCTGGAGTCGGAGCTCTTCGGCCATGTCCGGGGGGCCTTCACGGGGGCCACCTCCAACAAGAAGGGAAAGTTCGCCCTCGCCGACGGAGGAACCCTCTTCTTGGACGAGATCGGAGCCACGAGCTCGGCCCTCCAGGCCAAGCTGCTGCGCGTCCTCCAGGAGCGGGAGTTCGAACCTCTGGGCGCGGAGCGCACCCAAACCGTCGACCTCAGGGTGATCGCCGCCACCAACCGTGACCTGCCGCGGATGGTCGCGGAGGGCCGCTTCCAGGAGGACCTCTTCTATCGGCTGAGCGTCATCCCCATCGCCCTCCCCCCTCTGCGCGAGCGACGCGACGACATCCCGGCGCTGGTGGACCATTTTCTGCGCAAGCACGCGCAGCGCACGGGCAAACGGATTGACGGGGTGGCCAAGGACGCGCTGGCCTCGCTGCAGTCCTACGACTGGCCGGGAAACGTCCGCGAGCTCGAGAACACGATCGAGCGCGCGGTGGTCCTGTCCAGCGGCCCGGTGATTGAGGCGGCCGACGTCTCCCCCTCGGGGGCAGGGGGAGCCGCCCCCTCCGGCCCGCCCTCGCTGAAGCTGCACCAGAACATCGAGTGGGTGGAGCGGGAGACGATCGGCCGCGCCCTCCGGGAGGCCCGCGGGGTTAAGAAGGCCGCGGCCGAGCTTCTCGGCATCAGCCAGCGCGCTCTCAGCTACTACCTGGCCAAGTACCATATCGAGTAGGAGGCCGCGGCCGGAGGGAGGAGGCTTTCGGTGGCCGTAATCCCTTACGGCGGCCGTAAGGGGCGGGCTCCGAGAACCCGCCCGAATCCCGGATTCTGGCCCGGACGGGCGCGGCACACGGCTTGCTCCCCGTCTTTTGGGTCGCGGGGCGCCCGAGCCCCGCGGCAGGGGAGAGTGGAGCGGAGCATGAGGCTGAAGGCGACGCAAGTCCTTTCCGTGACCGCGCTCCTCGCGGTCCTGCTCGACCCCGCCCGCGCCCCCGGGGAGCCACCCAAGCCGCGCTCCTTCGACATCACCGCCTCCCGCTTCCAGTTCGAGCCCGCCCGCCTGGAAGTGAGCGAGGGGGACGCGGTTCGGCTGACCCTGCACTCCACCGACACCACCCACGGTTTCGGCATCAAGGAGCTGACGGTGGAGGCGGTCATCCCCAAAGGAGGAGAGCCGGTGACGGTGGAGTTCGTGGCCGACCAAGCCGGCACCTTCGAGTTCTTCTGCACCGAATATTGCGGCCCGCGCCACCGCGAGATGAGGGGGACCCTGGTGGTCACGCCCCGCTCGGCTCCCCCCTCGCCCACCCCCTCGCCCGCGCAAAGCGCAGGCGACGCGCGGAGATCGGCTTCGGACGCAGCATCTCCCGCTTCACGGCCCCGGACCCCGGCCTGCTCGCCCGTGGTCGTGCCCTCCCCCGCCCGTGCGGCGGGGGATTGAATTGAGCGATCTCTCAATAGGAGGCCCCGTGTCAGCGCGTGCGCGGAAGAACGGTTCGGAGCAGGTCGTCCCCGGGCTCGTCCTCCTCCTCTTTGCCCTCGCCCTCGGCGCCTGCGGGGGCTCCTTGTCCCCCTCATCGCCCTCGACTCCCGCTCCCACCCCCACCCCGTCGGGTCCCCCCGGGCCCACCGTCCTCCTCACCTCGATGGGGGCCAGCCCGAAGACGATTCAGGTCCCCTTGGGCAGCCGGGTGACGTTCGTCAATCAGGACAACCAGGACCACGAGATCTTTTCCGATCCCCACCCCGAACACACCGATTGCCCCCCCATCAACGCCGTCGGCGAACTTCTTCCCGGCGAGACCCGGACCACCGGCGTGTTCACGGTGGCGCGAACGTGCGGGTATCACGACCACGGCATGCCCACCAACACCCTCTTCCAAGGCACGATCGTCATTCAATAGAGGAGTCGGACGCGACCCGCGCGGGCGCGAGAAAGCCCGCTACAATGCCGGCGGGGGTGGCCTTGGGGGTAGTGGTCCAGAAGTACGGCGGCTCCTCGGTCGCGGACGTCGAGCGCATCCGTCAGGTAGCCGACCGCATCGCGGCCACCCGGGCCACGGGCCAGGACGTGGTGGTGGTGGTCTCCGCCATGGGCGACACCACCGACGAGCTCCTGGGTCTGGCCCGGCGTATCTGCCCCAACCCCGCCCGGCGAGAGCTCGATATGCTGCTCTCCGCGGGAGAGCGCATCTCCATGGCCCTGCTCTCCATGGCCCTGAACGCGCGCTCGGTTCCCGCCGTCAGCTTCACCGGCTCCCAGTCCGGCATCATTACCAACGACGCCCACACCAACGCTCGCATCGTGGAGGTCCGCCCCTACCGGGTGCAGGACGAGCTGGCCCGAGGCAAGGTGGTGATCGTGGCCGGTTACCAGGGGGTCTCCTACAAGCGCGAGGTGACCACCCTCGGGCGGGGGGGATCCGACACCACAGCCGTGGCCCTGGCCGCCGCCCTCGGCGCGCAGTCGTGCGAGATTTACAGCGATGTGGACGGCGTCTACTCCGCCGACCCCCGGCTCGTGCCCGAGGCCCGCCGACTGGCGGAGATCTCGTACCCGGAGATGCAGGAGCTGGCGGAGGCAGGGGCCCGCGTCCTGAACGCCCAGGCCGTGGAGTTCGCTAAGGAAAGGGGAATCGCGCTCTATGCGCGTGCGAGTGCGGGGGGCCCGGGCGAGACCGTGATCCGGCGCGGCCCCCCCCGTGCGCCGGGTCGGGTGGTGGGCGTGGCGGGGGAGACCGGCCTCCTGGTCTTGTCCCTGGCCAGCGAGGGCCCGGAGGATCTGGCCCGGCTCCTGGCCCGGCTGGACGCACGCTCCACGGGGGGGAAGCAGCTGCTCTTCGAGGGGAGCGCGGGCCACGCCTCCCTCGTCCTGTCCCGGCAGGACCTGCACGACTACCCCGCCCTCGAAGCGGAACTCAGCGGTGAGGAGAGCGGGGTTTCTCTGCGCTCGGGCGTGGGAGCGGTCTCCGCCATCGGGGCCGGGATCAACGCGAGCTTCGGCAACGTCCGCGAGGCCCTGGCCGTCCTCACCGGGATGGGGGCCGCGGTCCTGGGCCTCTCCACCTCCAGCTTCCGCATCAGCCTCCTCCTCGAGGAAGGCTTCGTCCCCGAGGCCATGCGTCTGCTCCACCGCCGCCTGGTCGTGGACGAGGTCACTGCCCCCGAGGCTTGAGCGGCGTTCCTCTGGGTTGGGGGGAGCGCGCGCGCGGCCGCCCTCATTCTCGCGGCCTACCGCGTTTCTCCCGCGTTTCTTGACAGGTCCCGGGGGGTGCCCTAGGCTCCGTTCATGTTGCGGTTCCTGACCGCGGGAGAGTCGCACGGGCCTGCGCTGACTGTGGTCGTGGAGGGCTTGCCCGCGGGCCTTCCCGTCAACCGCGAGTCCATCGATGCCGACCTGCGCCGGCGGCAGGGCGGCTATGGCCGGGGCGGCCGCATGAAGATCGAGAGCGACCAGGTGGAGGTGCTCTCGGGCGTCCGCCACGGGCGGACCCTCGGCAGCCCGGTGAGCTTTCTAATCCGGAACCGGGACTTCGAGAACTGGCGCGACGTGATGTCGCCCGAGCCCCTGCCCCCGGAGACCCGCGACCGACGCGTGCTCAAGTACCCGCGGCCCGGCCACGCCGACCTCGCGGGGGCCCTCAAGTACTTGACCGACGATCTGCGCAACGTGCTCGAGCGGGCCAGCGCTCGCGAGACCGCGGCCCGGGTGGCGGCGGGAGCCCTCGCGCGCACGCTCCTGTCCGCCTGCGGGATAGCGGTGCGCAGCCACGTGACCCGGATCGGCGGGGCCGCCCTCCCCCCCGGCCCCCCCCTGAGCTGGGAGTCGCTGGAGCGGGTGGAGGAAAGCCCGGTGCGCTGCGCGGACCGGGAAGCGGGGGCGGCCATGGTGGCGGAGATCGACCGCGCCAAGAAGGACGGCGACACGGTGGGGGGGATTTTCGAGGTGGTGGTGCGCGGCCTGCCCCCCGGCCTGGGCTCCTTCGCCCAATGGGACCGCCGCTTGGACGGACGCCTGGGCCAAGCCTTGATGTCGATCCCCGCCGTGAAGGCGGTGGCCGTGGGGGCGGGGTTCGCCGCCGGCCACACCTCGGGGGCGGCCTTCCACGACGAGATCCTCTACGACGACACCCAGGGTTTGCACCGCGGTAGCAATCGGGCGGGGGGCCTCGAGGGCGGCGTGACCAACGGGGAGGAGCTGCGCGCGCAGGCGGTGGTGAAGGCTATCCCCACCCTCCTCATCCCCCTGCGCTCGATCGACCTCAAGACCAAGGAGCCCCAGGCGGCGTCTGTCGAGCGCAGCGATACCTGTGTGGTGCCGGCGGCGGGGGTCGTGGGCGAGGCCATGGTGGGCTGGGTCGTGGCCGACGCCCTGCTCGAGAAGCTGGGGGGCGATTCGCTGACCGAGCTGCTCGACCACCTGGAGGCCACGCGCCTTCGCTGGCGCGAGCTGCTGTCCCGCCGGACGCGCGAAGGACCCTGAACCAGAAGGGGGGTCGAGATGGCTGCCTCTCCCTCCGCCCCCTGAGGAGATCCATGGCCATTCGGCCCATCGTGAAATTCGGTCACCCCGTCCTGCACGCCCCCGCCGCCCCCGTCCCCGAGGTCGACGGGAGCGTCGTGACCCTGGTCAACGACATGGTCGAGACCATGTACGCGGCTCCCGGCATTGGCCTGGCCGCACCCCAGATTGGCGTCCCCCTCCGCGTGATTGTCATCGATCTCTCCGTGGGCGAGGACAAGAAGCAGCTCATCCGTCTCATCAACCCTGAGGTCGTGGAGAGGGTGGGCGAGCAGCGACATGAGGAGGGTTGCCTCAGCGTTCCCGGCTACGCGGGATCCCCCGTGCGGCCCGCGCGGGTCACGGTCAAGGGGCTGGATCTGCAGGGGAATGACAGCGTCTTTACCGCTACCGAGCTGCTCGCCCGGGCCTTCTGCCACGAGATCGACCATATCGACGGCCTCCTCTTTGTGGACCGCCTCTCCCCCCTGAAGCGCGACCTCCTCCAACGAAAGCTCCGGAAGAGGGCGAAGAACGACGACTGGGACGACTGAGCATGCGGATCGTCTTTCTGGGCAGCGGATCTTTTGCGATCCCCGCTCTCGAGGCCTTGATCACGGCCGGGCACGAGGTGGCCACCCTCGTAACTCAGCCCGACCGGGAGAAGGGGCGGGGCCGGGCCTTGGCCCCGCCCCCCCTCAAGCCGGTGGCCCTGGCCCGCGGCATCCCCGTCCTGCAGCCCCCGCGGGTTCGGGATCCCCAGGCCCTCGAGGCCTTGCGCGCGCTCTCCCCCGAGCTGCAGGTGGTGGTCGCTTACGGCCAGATCCTCCCCCGGAGCGTGATCGAGATCCCCCCCCGGGGGACGGTCAACGTCCACGGCTCCCTCCTCCCCCGCTATCGGGGGGCGGCCCCCATCGCCTGGGCGATCGCCTCGGGAGAGACGGAAACCGGCGTCACGACCATGCTGATCGACGAGGGTCTCGATACCGGCCCCATTCTCCTTGCCCGCTCCACACCGATCGGGCCGGAGGAAACGGCCGCCGAGCTGGAGCCCCGCCTGGCCCGCCTGGGCGCGGAGCTCCTGCTGGAGACGGTGCGGGGTCTCGGGGACGGCCGTCTCCAGCCGCAGCCGCAGGATCAGGCTCTTGCCGGCTACGCCCCTCTTCTTAAGAAAGAGGATGGGCGCATCGACTGGACCGCTCCCTCCGACGTCGTGGCCCGGCGGGTCCGCGGCTTCAACCCCTGGCCGGGTACCTATACTCTTTGGCAGGGCCGCGTCCTGAAGGTATTGCGGGCCCGCCCGGCCCCCGGCGGACCCGGCGAGCCGGGAACGGTGGTGAGGGTGGACCGCGAGGGCCTGGTCGTGGCCTGTGGGCACGGCACCCGCCTCGACCTCCTCGAGGTCCAGCTCGAAGGGCGCCGCCCGGTCGTTGCCTCGGCCTTCAGCTCGGGAGCGCGGCTCCACCCGGGGGCGCGCTTCGGTTAGACCGTGGCCACGCCCGCCCGCCGCCTCGCCTTCCAGATCCTCACGCGGGCGGAGTCCGCTCGCGCCACCCTGGCCGATCTGCTCGCGACACCGGAGGCCGAGGCCCTCCCTCCCCGCGAGCGCGCCTTCCTCCACGAGCTCGTCCTGGGAACCCTGCGGCGCCGGGGCGGGCTGGACCATGCTCTGCAGCCCCTCCTGGACCGGCCCCTGGGTGAGCTGGACGCTCCCGTGCGCACAGCCCTCCGCCTGGGCGCCTACCAGATCCTCCACCTGCGGGTGCCGGGGCGGGCCGCCGTCTCAGAGGCGGTGGACCTCGTCCGCGACCGCTCCCGAAAGGCGGGCGGCTTCGTCAACGCCGTCCTCCGCCAACTCCTACGCGTGGGCCCGCCCCCCGAGCCCGATCCGGAGCGGGATGCCCTGGCTTGGCTGACCACTCTCGGATCGCTCCCCGGCTGGCTGGCCAAGCGCTGGCTCACCCGGCTCGGACCCGCCACCGCGGTGAGCCGCGCGCGGGCCTTTCTGGATCCGCCCCCGGTTTTCCTCCGCTTGAACCCGCGGGTGGGCGACGCTCGAGCCCGGGCCCAGGCGGCTTTGACCCTCCGGCCCTTGGCTGTGCCCGGAGGGTGGGAGGCCACGCAGGGCCGCTGGGCGGAGCTGGCGGCGGCGGGCGTGCTCTACGTCCAGGACCAGGGTTCGCAGATGGTGGCCCATCTCGCCGCCCGTCCCGGGCGCGTCCTGGACGCCTGCGCCGCTCCCGGGGGCAAGGCCCTCCTGATCGGAGATCTGGGGCAGGGGATCGTGGTGGCGGGAGAAGCGGCGCCGCGACGCCTCCGCACGCTCGCCGCGCTCTGCCGGCGCTGGGGCGCGACCAACGTGTACCCCCTCGGGGCGGATGCCCGGCGGCCGCCCTTCGGGGCCGCTTTCGACACCGTTCTCCTCGACGCCCCCTGCACCGGCCTCGGCACCCTGGGGCGCCACCCGGACATCCGCTGGCGGCTGCGCCCCGCCGACATCCCGCGCCAGGCCCGCCGGCAGAGGGAGCTCCTGGAGAGTCTGGCCCCGATCGTGAAGCCGGGGGGAGCCCTCGTCTACGCGACGTGCTCGGTTGAGGATGAGGAAAACGATGGTGTGATCGCCCCGTTCCTGGCCTCCCACCCGGGCTTCGCTCCCGCACCCCTTCCCGGCTGGGCGGCCCCCTTCGCGGAAGGGCCCTTCCTGCGCCTTCGCCCGGAGCGCGACCGCGGCGACGCCTTCTTCGCCGCCCTCCTGCATCGCTCTGGGGGAGGCGGCCGGTGAGGGCCGAGCGTCGCTTGTGGTAGTCTCTCCTTCTATCCCTCGTTCGGGACGGGCCCTAACGAAACCGCCATTGACCATCCAGCGCTTCGCCGTCCTCCTCGTCAAGAACGGCCTTCTCTTCCTGGCCCTCGTGGCCGCCTTGAGCGCGAGCGCCCTCCTCACCATGCGGGCCGTGCTGACCTCCCAGGACGTGGTCGTCCCCTCCCTGGTGGCCCGGCGCATCCCCGAGGCTGGGATCTTAGCCGCCCGCCGGGGCCTCTCCATCCGCGTGGAGGGCAAGCGCAACGACCTCCGCGTGCCCGCGGACCACATCCTGGCCCAGGAGCCCGTGGCCGGCGCCGCCCTAAAGGCGCACCGCAGCATCCGGGTCTGGCTCAGCCTGGGCCCCCGCCGCTTGGCGGTTCCCGCCGTGGAGGGTGAGAGCTTGCGCACGGCGCGGCTCACCCTCGAGCAGGCCCAGGTCCCCATCGCGCGGGTCATCGAAGTCAACGACCCCCAGGGGGAAGGTACGATTCTCGTCCAGCACCCCCCGGCGGGGGAGGCCGATGCCATGGGGGAGGGCATCTCCCTGCTCGTGAGCCGCGGTCCCGCGGGAGCCGATTACTTGATGCCCGACCTCATCGGCCGCAAGGCGGAGGACGTCCTGGAGGGGATGCGTGCGGCCGGCCTGAAGGTCGCCGAGGTGCGGTACCGGACGTACCCCGGCGTGGCCCCCGGCATCGTGCTCCGCCAGTCCCCCCCCGCCGGCCACCGGGTCAGCTCCCGCAGCTCCGTGAGCCTCGACATCAGCAAGGCCACGCCGTGATCCTCGCTCCCTCCATTCTCTCCGCGGATTTCGGCCGGCTTGCTGAGGAGGTGGCGCGGGCCGAGCAGGGGGGGGCCGGCCTGGTCCACGTGGACGTCATGGACGGTCACTTCGTCCCCAATCTCACGATGGGGCCGGTGGTGGTGAAGGCGGTTCGGAAGGCCACCGCCCTCCCCATCGACGTCCACCTCATGATAGAGAACGCCGACCGCCACGCCGACGCCTTCGTCGACGCGGGGGCCAACTGGATCAGCCTCCACGTCGAGGCCATGCCCCATCTGCAGCGGACGGTGGCCCACTTGGCGAGCCGAGGGGTCCGCCCGGGGGTGGCCCTCAACCCCTCCACCCCCCTGGGCAGCCTGGAGGAGATCCTGCCCGAGCTGGCTCACGTGCTGGTCATGTCCGTGAACCCCGGCTTTGGTGGCCAGGCCTTCCTGCCCGCCAGCCTGGACAAGGTCCGGCGCCTGAAGCGGATGCTGCAGGAACGTGGGCTGCATGCCCAGATCGAGGTGGACGGCGGCGTCGACGCCCAGAACATACGCTCCCTCCTGGACGCGGGGGCCGACGTATTCGTGGCGGGCAGCGCCGTCTTCGGGCAGGGAGACGCCGAGGCCGGGGTCCGGCGCTTGATCGAGGCCTGCCGGTGACCACTCCCTCCTCGTCCACCATCCGCGTCCGCTACGCGGAGACCGACCAGATGGGGGTGGCCTACCACGGCGACTACTTCGCCTGGTTCGAGGTGGGGCGCACCGACCTCCTTCGCCACCGCGGCCTCACCTACCGGGAACTCGAGCAGCAGGACCTGCGTCTGCCCGTCATCGAGACGGGGGCCCGCTTTTTGCGGCCGGCCCTCTACGACGACGAGCTCGAGATCCGCACGCGGGTGACTTCCCTCACGGGGGCCCGGATCACCTTTGAATATGAGGTCCGCCGGACCGGCGCCGACGGTATCCTGGCCACCGCCTTCACGGCCCATGCGGCCGTGGATGGGCGCGGCCGGCCCCGCCGCTTCCCGCCCGCGCTCCGGAGCCGTCTCGAGTGAAGGCGGTGGTGACCGGCGTGGCCGGATTCATCGGCTCCCACCTCGTCGAGAGCCTCCTCGACGACGGCCACGACGTGTTGGGCATCGATTGCTTCGTGGACCACTACCCGCGGGCCATCAAGGAGCAAAACCTCGCCCGGGCCCACGATCATCGGTCCTTTCGATTCGTGGAGGGGCGCCTCCAGGACCGGGACCTCGAGGCCCTGCTGGACGGTGCGGAGCAGGTCTTCCATCTGGCCGCCCAGGCCGGTGTGCGGGCCTCCTGGGGCCGGGACTTCTCCCTCTACACGGACCACAACGTGCTCGCCACCCAGCGGTTGCTGGAGGCGGCGGTGAAGGCGGGCAGCCCCCGCGTGGTCTACGCCTCCTCCTCCTCCGTCTATGGGGACTCCCCCACCCTACCCCTGCGCGAGGACTCGCTCTGCCGTCCCGTCTCCCCGTACGGGGTCACCAAGCTGGCCGCGGAGCACCTCGGGCATCTCTACCACCAGAGCCATGGCCTTCCCGTGGTGAGCCTGCGGTACTTCACGGTCTACGGGCCGAGGCAACGGCCGGACATGGCTTTCCACCGGTTCCTGACCGCGGCCCGGGGGAGCACCCCCATCCACGTCTACGGAGACGGGGAGCAAACCCGCGACTTCACGTACGTCCTTGACATCGTGGCCGCTACGCGGGCGGCCGCCGTCTCCGGACGACCGGGCGTCATCTACAACGTGGGCGGCGGCGAGCGGGTCTCGCTGAACCAGGTCCTGCGCATCATCGAGGGGATCACCGGCCGCCGGCTGGAGACCCTTCGGGAGGAGCCCCAGAAGGGCGACATGAGGGACACCTTTGCCGACACCACCGCCGCCCGGCGCGACCTGGGCTTCCGCTCGAGCGTCCCCCTCGCCGACGGCCTGGGCCGGGAGTGGGACTGGCTAGGGAGCACACGTTGAAGCGGCTCGGCTTCCTGCTCCTGCTCGTGCCCCTCGGCTGCGCCCACGGAAAGCCGGACGTCGCGTCCATGTCGAGCAACTCGGACCGCGTGATCTGGGAGGCCGCCCAGAAGGCCCTGCAGGGCAACCAATGGGAAAGCACCCGTCAGCTCTGCAAGCGGATTATCGACGGGTTCCCCCAGAGCGAGTTCGGGCCGGAGGCGCGGCTGGCCCTGGCCGAGAGCTACCTCAAGGAGGGCGGGACCGCGAACTACATCCTGGCCGTCGCCAAGTACCGGGAGTTCCTCACCCTCTACCCGTCGCACCCCAAGAGCGACTATGCCCAGTTCCAGGCCGCGGAGGCGTACTTCCGCCAGAGGAACAGCCCCGATCGGGACCAGACCTCGATCCAGAAGGCCCTCGAGGAATACCAGCGGCTGCTCGATGTCTATCCCTCATCCGCCTATGTGGAACCGGCCCGAAGCCGGATCCGCGAGTGCCGCCAGAGCCTCGCCCAGTCGGAGTTCATGGCCGGGTACTTCTACCAGAAGACCCGGCAGGCCTGGCGGGCGGCGATCCTGCGCTATGAGGGCCTCCTCGCCGACTATCCGGACTACGACCGGATCGACGAGGTCCTCTTTCGGTTGGCGGAGGGTCTGGGCGCCTCGGGACGAGCGGCGGAGGCCCTGCCCCACCTCAACCGGCTGATCAGCGACTATCCCCAGAGCGCGTTCGTCCCGCCCGCGCGCCGGCTCATGGAGGTGCTGCAGAAGGCCCCCGCCCCTCCGCCCCCCCCGAGCCCCTCCCCCTCTCCCGCCG